>JANPOJ010000268.1:0-12128 GCA_031427935.1 Ilumatobacteraceae bacterium
GCTCGGCCCGATGGGGCCACCGCTTCCCATCGAAGTGCTCAAGAGCATCTTCGTGCCCCCGGCGGACGGCCCCGGCGCCATGCCCTTCGCCAGCCTTCACACGCAGTGGCCAGGCGATCGCGACGATCCCAATGACCCGGCGTGGTTGCAGTTCCTCGCTTCCGGCGGGCCATTCGCTGCCGACGCCGCCGACCGTCAGGCCCTCGAGCAGGCTCGGCTGGTCGAGTTGCTCGACCGGATCGGCCCGGCGTTCGTCGTCAGCAACTCGCTCGGCGGTCCGGCAGGCTTCCTCGTGGCCGACGCCCGACCCGACCTCGTCGTCGCGCTGGTGCAACTCGAGCCCATCGGACCGGCGTTCAACACGATGTTCGGACCCGACACGCTGCAGTGGGGCGTGGCCGCGGTGCCGATGACCTTCGATCCACCGGCATCGTCGCCGAGCGAGCTGAGCCTCGACGTGCACGAGCCACCTGCTCCCGGCGCGCCGTCCCTGGTGCTGCAGAACGAGCCTGCTCGGACGCTGCCGAACCTTGCCAAGGTCCCAATCGCCGTGGTATCGGGCGAGGCCTCCGTCTTCCGGTTCACCGATGGTCCACTCGTCGAGTTCCTGCAACAGGCCGGATGCGACGCGGTCCACATCGAACTTGCCGCGCACGGTGTGCATGGCAACAGTCACGGCTCGATGTTCGAACGCAACAACGCCGAGGTGCTGGCAGTCGTCACCCAGTGGATGGACGCCCAACTCGGCTGACTCGTATGGCCGGCGCTTGTACGTCGTGGTCTCGGGCCGTCCCGCGGCCCGGTTGATCATCGCTGGCACCGCAATGGGCGCCCGTGGCCCATTTTGCGCCCTGCGTTGGCAATCGTTTCGATCAGCTTGAGCGATCAGAGGCGGGGAGCTGTGCGCGCGCACAGAGATTGCGGTTGACCCCAACAGCGCCCATGCCCGGTCCGGCGCGTCAACGCAAGAACTTGCCGGGCATGGCACTGAGCGCTCAGAGCAGATACGTGCCGCAAGATCCTCAGCGCTCTCTCGGCCGTGTGGGCCGACCGACTCGACTTCCGCTGGGTCGACGATTGCCTCTGGCACCGCGGCCGCCGCCGGGCTGATCCGACAGACTCCAATCGGAAGGGCACATCAAGCGAGCCGCCGAGATGAACTCGCCCAGCCGCACCAACGGCACCAACAGAGACGGGATCACGTACAACGGAGGTGTTCCGGTGCCCCGTTCGATCACCAAACACGTCGACACGACCCCTCTGAAGCCACGGAAAGGGATCTTCATCGGCCGAGCGGCAACCTCGATGGAGGTGATCTCATCCCAGCCGACCTGGTGAGTCACGAAAAGCGACCGCCAGCTGACCCCGGCGTTGTCACACCGCACGAACTCGCTCGCGATCGCCAACCGAACAACGGCACCAACTGCACCCGCCAACCACAAGCCGTAGTCCTCGCTCGCGACCCCGTGCCGGGCACCAAACATCAGAGCCGCAATGGGTACCCACGCAGCAATCTCGTACAGCCGAACCGTTCGAAGCCGCGCCAACAGCCCTCTGTGGAGGACCGCTGACACGGCGCCAGCTTCGGTCTCGGAGGTATCGGCCAAATCGCGCATCGTGCCCAGGATACGGAGCGGGCTCGCAACTCAGATGAGCTGGCCAGTCAGTCGAACAGCGACGACGTTCCGCCGGGTGAGGGCGGAGTCAGGCCGATGTGTTCGTAGGCGGCGGCCATCGCCACTCGGCCGCGAGGCGTGCGCGCCAGCATGCCTTGTTGGATCAGGAACGGCTCGTACATGTCTTCGACGGTCTCCGGCTGCTCGCCGATGCTGATCGCCAACGTGCTGAGCCCCACCGGCCCACCGTGGAACTGCTTGCAGATCGCGCTCAGGATCGCCCGGTCGACCTTGTCGAGTCCGCGACCGTCGACGCCGAACAGCTTCAGGCCGTCCTGCGCCGTGGTCACCGAGATCGTGCCGTCGCCACGTACCTCGGCGTAGTCGCGCACGCGTCGCAACAGCCGATTGGCAATGCGCGGCGTGCCACGCGAGCGGCGGGCGATCTCCCACGCCGCCTCGGGGGTGATGCTGACGCGCAGGATTCCAGCGGCGCGGCGCACGATCGTCTCCAACTCGTCGTCGGCGTAGTAGTCGAGGCGGGCCACCAAGCCGAAGCGATCTCGCAGCGGGCCGGTGATCATGCCCGTACGCGTCGTCGCGCCAACCAGGGTGAACGGCGGAAGCGTCAGCCGGATCGACGAAGCGGCTGGGCCTTTGCCCACCACGATGTCGAGCTGGAAGTCTTCCATCGCCGGATAGAGGATCTCCTCCACAACGCGCGACAGACGATGGATCTCGTCGATGAACAACACGTCGCCGTCACCGAGCTTGGTGAGGATGGCAGCGAGATCACCGGCGCGCTCCAGCGCCGGGCCCGAGGTGATGTGCATGTGCACGCCCATCTCGACCGCGACGATGCCGGCCAGGCTGGTCTTGCCCAGGCCTGGCGGGCCGGCGAGCAGGAGATGGTCGGCCGGTTGGCCGCGCATCTTGGCCGCCTCGAGCACGATGGTCAGGTGCTCTTTCAGCTCGCCCTGGCCGACGAACTCGCTCAGCCGGCGCGGGCGGAGCCCTGCCTCGTCGCCCTCTTCGACGTCGTCGGTCGGCGATGGATCGAGGAACTCCTCACGCACGTCGAACTCCCAACAGACGCAGCGCGTCGCGCAACAGATCCTCCGCCGAGGCGGATTCCGGCAACTCGCGCATCGCCTCGCGGATCTCTTCCGAGCCGTATCCCAGGCCCGACAGCGCCTCACGTACATCGCCGATGGTCGTGCTGCTGCCGCCAGTGGTCGAGGGTTCGAGCATGGGCAGGTTCAAGCGATTGCGTAACTCGATCAGCAGTCGCTCGGCCGTCTTCTTGCCGACGCCGGGCACCAGCGTCAGCGCACCGAGGTCGTTGCCGGCGACGATGTCGACGAGTGCGGCCGGCGAGTGAGTGCCGAGGATGGCGACAGCCAATGATGGGCCGATGCCGTGCGTGGCGATCAGCACGTCGAACGCGGCGCGCTCGTCGCGGCGAAGGAACCCGAACAACATCTGGGTGTCTTCGCGGATGTGATGGTGCACGTACAAGAACACCGGCGATGTCGGCTCGAGCTCGGCCAACGTTCGCGGCGTGACAGTGACCAGGTAGCCGACGCCGCTGACTTCGACCAGCACCCGACCATCGTCGAGGCGCTCGAGCACCGAACCTCGCAGTGACCCGATCACGTGGCCGCCGCCTTGGCGATCGCGTCGATGTGCCGCCGCAGAGGGGCCGACGCGAGATGGCAGAGTGCCAGGGCCGCGGCGTCGGCAGCGTCGGGTGGTCGAGGCGGAGCGGAGAAACCGAGGCGCACCTGCACCATCTTCTGCACCTGTGCCTTGTCGGCGCCACCCCAACCCGCCACCGAGTTCTTGACCTGGTTCGGGGTGTATTGCACGACCTCGCAACCGAACGCCGCTGCCTCGGCCAAGGCCAGGCCGCTCGCCTGCCCCACGCTCATCGCTGTGCGCACGTTGACCTGGAAGAAGACCTGTTCGACAGCGACCACATCGGGCCGGAACTCGCGAAGCAGCGCCACGATCTCGGCCTGCAACGCAGCGAGTCGCTTCGGCAACGGATCCGTGGCCGGTGTGCGCAGCACCCCGAGCGACAACGCCTTCGGCGCGCCCGGGCCGGTGCTGTCGAGCACCGCGTACCCACACCGGGTCAGGCCGGGATCGATGCCCAAGACGCGCTGAGAGACGAACACAGGTTCGTACTGTAGTACCCGGCGACGCCGGAATGGGTGATCGCGCTAGAGCGAGCTCAGGACCTCGACGAGCTCACTGACCGGACGATAGGTCAGCCCGGCGATGGCTCGGTGGGCGTAACGGATGACTCCCTGCCGATCGACGATGAACACGCTTCGTCGCGGGAACCCGAGCGGCCCGAGAGTGCCGTACAACCCGGCCACAGCCTTGTCGGTATCCGCCAGCAGCGGGAACTTCAAGTCCTGCTTCCCCGCGAACATCTCGTGGCTCTCGACGCTCTGGGCGGAGATGCCGAGCACCTGCGCGTCGAGCGACTCGAACTCGCCGAGATCGCGGCTGTACGAGGTCAGTTGCTTGGTGCACACCGCAGTGTCGTCGCCCGGATAGAAGACCAGCACGACCGCCTTGCCCGCGAAGTCCGCCAACGAAATCGTCGCGCCGCCCGTCGCCGGCAAGCTGAACGCCGGTGCCTTGTCGCCAGTTCCGACACTCATGCCTCGACCGTTTCCATCAACTCGTCACTGATGTCGAAGTTGCTGTACACATCCTGCACATCCTCGTTGTCCTCGAACGCGTCGACGATCCGCAGGATCTTACGGGCGTCGTCCTTGTCGGTCACCTCGACCAACAAGCTGGCGACCATCGTGCTCTCCGCCGACTCGATCACGAACCCGGCGGCCTGCAGCGAGTCGCGCACGTCGTACACGGCTGATGGGTCGCAGGTGACCCGAAAGCCGCCACCATCGCCCGATACGTCGTCGGCGCCGGCCTCGAGGGCGGCCATCATCACGCTGTCCTCGTCACCGCTGGTCACCATGATCACGCCGCGTCGGGTGAACTGCCATCCAACGGCGCCCGGCTCGGCCATCGAGCCGCCGAGCTTGGAGAAGATGTTGCGCACTTCGGCACCGGTGCGATTCCGGTTGTCGGTCAACACGTCGATCAGCAGCGCCACTCCCCCCGGCGCGTATCCCTCGTACGTGATGGCCTCATACGTGCGGCCATCGTCTTCGCCCGTGCCGCGCTTGATCGCCCGGTCGATCGCATCGTTCGTCATCTGCCCGGCCTTGGCCTTCAAGACAGCCGTGCGCAATGTCGCGTTGGAGTTGGGATCACCACCACCCTCGCGCGCGGCAACCTCCAATTGTCTGGCCAGCTTGGCGAAGAGCTTGCCGCGAGCCTGGTCGGCCGCGCCCTTCTTGTGCTTGATGGTCGCCCATTTGGAATGGCCTGACATGACCTATACCTCCTGCAGGAATCTGGCATGCAGCCGGGCGTCGCGGGTGAGCTCCGGATGGAACGATGCCACCATGACCTGACCCTGTCGAGCTACGACCGGCACACCATCGTATTCGGCCAGCACCTCGACATTGGCCCCGATCGAAACGACCTTCGGTGCGCGTATGAACACGGCGTGGAACGGATGGTCGAAGCCGACGACGTCGAGGTCGGTCTCGAAGCTGTCGACCTGACGGCCGTAGCCGTTGCGTTGCACCGAGATGTCGATCGCCCCGAAGCTCAATTGGTCGGAGCGACCATCCAACACCTCTGACGCCAGCAGGATCATGCCGGCACAGGTCCCGAGGACCGGGAGACCGTCGCTGAGCAGCGCTTTGATGTCGTCGAACAGTCCAGAGGTGTTCAGCAGCTTCGACATCGTGGTGCTCTCGCCGCCGGGGATCACCAGGGCGTCGACGCCGACGAGATCGGCCGGCTGGCGGACCTGTCGAGTGGTCGCGCCGGCATCTTCGAGGGCGCGCTGATGCGCCACGAATGCACCCTGGAGTGCCAACACACCGACGAGCCGAGCGGGCCCGCCCACCTGGGCCATGGCTACCAGCCGCGCTCCGCGTATCGCTGATTGATCTCGTCCATCGCGATCCCGGTCATCGGGGCGCCGAGGCCTCGACTGACCTTGGCGAGGATGTCTGCGTCGCGGAAGTGAGTCGTCGCCTCGACGATGGCCTTGGCACGTGGCGCCGGATCATCGCTCTTGAAGATGCCCGAGCCGACGAACACGGCTTCCGCGCCCAACTGCATCGCGAGTGCGGCGTCCGCAGGTGTAGCGATGCCGCCGGCGCAGAACAACGGCACGGGCAGCCAACCGGTCTCGGCGATCTCTTGCACCAACGGCAACGGTGCCTGCAGTTGCTTGGCCCATTGGAACAACTCGGCGGAGTCGGCCTGGCCGACCTTGCGAATGTCGCCGATGATGTTGCGCAGGTGGCGCACGGCCTCGACGATGTTGCCGGTGCCGGCCTCGCCCTTGGAGCGGATCAGGCAGGCGCCTTCGCTGATCCTGCGCAGTGCTTCGCCAAGGTCGGTCGCGCCGCACACGAACGGCACGGTGAACGCGTACTTGTCGATGTGATGCGTCTCGTCTGCGGGTGTCAGCACCTCGCTCTCGTCGACGTAGTCGACACCGAGCGCCTCGAGGATCTGAGCCTCGACGAAATGACCAATACGTGCCTTGGCCATGACGGGGATGGTGACGGCTGCCTTGATCGCCTCGATCATCTCCGGATCGCTCATGCGGGCGACTCCGCCGTCCCGGCGGATGTCGGCGGGCACTCGCTCGAGCGCCATCACCGCGCATGCCCCGGCATCCTCGGCGATCTTGGCTTGCTCCGAGGTGACGACATCCATGATGACGCCACCTTTCAACATCTCGGCGAGACCGCGCTTCACCGGGTACGTACCCCTGGCGCGCGGCGTGGAACTGCTCGAAGTCATGCCCTTAGCGTATCGTCACCGCGATCAGTGCCCCAAGGGACTAAGTGGTAGTCCGGCTACCTGTTCCGATCAGCCGGGCAACGCTGTGGTCGAGTCGACTCGGGCGAGCTCGACCCACGTACGACCCGGTGTCAGCTGGATCGGATCCCCGTTGTCGGCGGTCAACGTGTAGGGCTTGAGCCGGTCGTCACGGGTCCACTTGCCATGCACGACCTTGCCGTCGCTGAACGCGAACACCTCGCCGGTACCCGTGGTCTGGGCCTCCGGGCTCTTGGTGTCGACAGCACTCGGCTGGTAGTCGACGACCAGGACGACGACGTTCGTGGCCTTGACCTGACCCAGCGCAGCGTCGTTGTGGGCCTTGCCCCCTTGGAACCGCAGGTAGGTGCTGGACTTGGTGTCGAACTTCCAGCTGACGTTGACGCCGTCCATCTTCAGATCGACGCCACCCGACGGGTCACCTGCGACCGCCGTACCGTCCTTGCGATACGTGAACTGCTGCGGCGGAGGCGTCTCGGCGCCATCGGTCATCGTGAACAGGCCGCTGCCCTGCGCATATAGGTTGTGCGGCGCCGCCCGATCGCGTGTGCGGTACGACTTGCTGGCGCTGCGGGCGTTGCTCTGCACGTTGGCCACCACGAAGTCGGAGCCGTTGATGGCCTTCGTCACGCCCGGGTTGCCGCCGCTCCAGGCGAAGATCGGCTTGTTCAACGAGCCGAGCAGCTCGACGTCTTGGGTTCGGCCACTTCGGACCGGTCCGACCGGGTCCGGGTCCTTGCTCTGGAACACGGCGGCGAACCGCGTCAGGTGCTCGACGTTCTCCTCGAACACGATGTCGGCCTGGTTGAGCCCACTCTGCGGGCGGGCATCAGGGTGGTTGTCGATCTTGACGACCAGGGCCGAGCGTCCGGCGAGGGCTGGGTCCTCGATGGGCAGGCCGGTCAATGGCATCACCGGATCCGCCGGGATCGTGCTCGACGTGGTGGCCGACCGTGCCGTCGTGGTGGTCGACCCCGCGCCTTGGGTATCACTGGGAGCCGTCGTCGCGGCTGGCTCGGCAGAGGTCGTGGCGACCCCTGCGACAGTCGTCGCCGAGGTCGAATCGCCGCCGCTGCTGCACGCAGCAAGCGTGAGCGCGGCAATCATGAATGTGGTTGTTGTCTTGGTGTATCTCACGGGTCTCTCAGCAGTGCAGAAGCGCTCTTCGAGCGGGGGGCGGTCTCGTTCATGTGTAGCAGAGTGAATCGCGGATGGGCCGTCATGCCGGCTGTGCCTGCACCTCGTTGCCGGTCAGGCGGGCAGAACTTCCAACTCGTCGGTCCCAGGGAACGTACCCAGCCCGGAGTTGGCCAGCTCGAACCACGTCGTGCCCTGCGTCAGCAGAACTGGCTTGCCCTGGGCGTCAGTGAGTTCGATCGGCTTCAGCCGATCGTTGCGGGCCCACTTGGCCTTGATCATCTCGCCGTTGGTGAACACCACGGCGTCGCCATTGCCGATCGTGCCGCCATCCGGCGATCGCGGGTCGGCCGGGCTGTGCCCGTAGTCGATCCACAAGACGATGACGTTGTTGAAGGCGACGCGTGTGCCATCGGCCAACACGTGCGGCTTGCCTTCTTGCGACCGCTCGTAGTTGTTCGATCCGGGATTGAAGTGCCATTCCGCGTGCACGGCTTCGATGTGCAGCTTGAAGCCGTCCGAAGCATCCCCCACTGCGGAGACGCCGGCGTCGCGATAGTGGAATTGCTGTGCCGGGCCCGGCCGGTCAGGGGCGGCGTTCGAACGGAGCGACGCGGTGTCGTTGAACGTGGCGTGCGGTCGATGCCGGTTCTTGTCGAGGAACCAGCCAGGTCCTTGGCTCTCGGTCAAGACCAGCAGATCGGACCCGCGGATCGCGGCGATTGCGCCGTTGTTGCCACCAGAGCAGGCGAACACCGCACCGTTGAACGAGCCGACGAGATCGACGTCTTGTGTGCGCGCAGATCGGATCGGGCCGACCTTGGGCGCGTCCTTGCTCTGGAAGATCGTCGCGAACCGGGTGGGCCCTGCGCCCCACGCCTCGAACACGATGTCCGCCGAGTCGAGGCCTGACTGGGGTCGAGCCCCGGGATCGTTGGAGATCTTGACGACCACCGCCGGACGCGCTGCGAGTGCCGCATCCACGATGGGAAGCCCGGTCAATGGCATGACCGGATCCGGTGCGATCGTCGTCGTCGACGTGCTGCTCGACGACGATGACGACGTCGATGATGATGACGTGCTCGACGCATCCGTCGAGGTCGTCGGACTCGCCTTGATGACCGACGGCGATGTCTCGGCCACGCTGTTGGCCGGCGCAGCGCCAGCGCCACTGCAAGCGACCAGTCCGAACGCGACGAGCAGGATCGGTGTTGTCTTGGAAAATCTCACAGTTCTCTCAGGAGTGCGATGCGCTCTTCGAGCGGGGGATGGGTGTCGAACATGCGATTCAAGCGGCCGAACTTGCCGGCGTCGCCCACGCCTGACAATGGCTGCTCGATCCACAGATGTGCGGTCGCAGTTGTAGCAGAGTGCGTAACCGTGACGTCGTCGCGCAACTTTTCGAGGGCCGAGATCAGCCCCGGCGGATAGCGGGTCATCTGGCACGCACTGACGTCGGCGAGCGTCTCGCGGCGACGACTGACTGCGGCCTGCATCAGCTTGGCGATGATCGGCGCAAAGATCAGTAGCACCAGGCCGAGGATGGCCAACGGGTTGCCACCGTTGCGGTCGCCGTCGCGGCGGACGCGGCCACCGTTCCACCACATCATGCGCATGCCGATGTTGGTGAGCAGGGCGATCGATCCGACCAACGTGACTGCCAGGGTCGACACCAAGATGTCGTAGTTGCGCACGTGCGACAACTCATGAGCGATCACGCCCTCGAGCTCGACCCGGTTCAACTTCTCCAACAACCCGGTCGTCACGGCGATCGCCGCGTGCTTCGGATTGCGACCGGTTGCGAACGCGTTCGGCGCCGGATCGTCGACGATGTAGACCCGTGGCTTGGGAAGCCCGGCGGCGATGCACAGCCCCTCGACGAGGTTGTGCAGGCGCTGGTACTGCTGCGGATCGGCGGGCTTGGCGCGGCTGACCGCAAGCGCAATGGCGTCGGCTTTCCAGTACGAGGCGAACGCCATGGCGCCGGAGAACACCAGGGCGACGATCGCCCAGATGGGGCCGGATCCGAGAAGGAGCCCGAAGGCCCAGCCCACCAGCGAAACGAGTACCACGAAGCCGAAGATGAGCAGCGCGCTGCGGCGCTTGTTGGCCTTGATCAGTTCGAACATGAGAGGTTCACCCTAGGGATCAGCGGACGAAGAACGAGCGACGCGTGAATGGCGTCACGGCGCCTCAGAACTCGACCTTGGGCACCTGGCGAGCAGCTTCGTCGGTCTCGAAGTATTCGCGGCGCTGGAACTTCAACACCTTGGCGAAGAACACCGTGGGGAACGCCTGCAACTTGTTGTTGTACCCCAGCACGGAGTCGTTGTAGAACTGGCGGGAATAGGCGACACGACCCTCGGTGGCGGTCAACTCCTCCTGGAGTGCCAGGAAGTTCTGGTTGGCCTTGAGGTCCGGGTACGCCTCGCTGAGTGCGAACAGTTGCCGCAAGGCGCCAGTGATCTGGTTGTCGGCTGCGGCCTGGCCGGCAGGAGTTGCCGGCGCAGCGATTGCTGCGTTGCGGGCCCTGACGACGGCGTCGAGCGTTTCCTTCTCGTGAGCCGCGTAGCCCTTGACGGCCTCGACCAGGTTCGGGATCAGGTCGATGCGGCGCTTCAGTTGCACATCGACCTGCGACCAGGCATTTTCGATCTGGTTGCGGCCGCGGATCAGGCCGTTGTAGGCGACGATGCAATAGATGACGATGACGGCGATGATCGCCACCAGAATCCAAATCATGGGGAACTCCAAAGGTCTGTTGCGCCAAAAAATCCGGCGCTAATCCGCCATCATACGCCGTCGCCAGCTCCGCAAGAAGGACTCCCCGGTCAACGGACGCTCCCGCCGGGGGCGATTCGCGGCCAGGCGCACGTAGTGTTCTGCATATCGCTTGGCCAGCGCTGTCATCGAGAAATCCTTGGCCCGAATCGATCCGGCCTCGCGCAATCGCAGGCTGAGACCCGCCTCCGACAGCACTCGGTGCAAGCCCGCGGCAAGTGCGGCGACGTCGCCCGGCTCGACCAGGATCGCATCGACCTCGTCGGTCGCGACGTTGCGGTAGCCGTCGAGCCCGCTGGCCACGATCGCCGTCTGGGCGGCCATGGCCTCGATCAGTACGACGCCGAACGACTCACCGTGCAGCGATGGGGCGCAGAACACATCAGCGCCGCGCAGCCTGGCCATCTTGTCGGCGTCGGTCAGCCGACCGAGCCATTCGATGCGCGCATCGTCGGCATACTGCGCTCGGAGCCGGGCCGTGTCAGGGCCGGTGCTGCCGACCCACACCCGAACCTCGGGCCCCAGCTGTTGGACTGCTGCCAACAGCACGTCGAGCCCTTTGCGTTCCTCGTGACGGCCACAGAAGAAGATCGTCGGCCCGCTCGTCGGGTGCGCCGGAGCCGAGCTGTAGGCGTCGAGCTCGACACCGTTGTACAGAATCTCGTAGTCACCCCCGATGTAGCGTTGCACCAGCTCAGCTGCATCTTTGGAGACCGCGACAGCGTGGGCGATGTTGTTCGCTGCCGGCTTGATCGTCAGCCGAAGGTACTTGTAGCTCGGGCTCTCCCCGGCTGCATGGAACGTCGCCACAACCGGCGCGGGGTGCAGCAGCATCGCCGTCTGGCACGGGCCCGGGATGAAGGGTTCGTGGAGGTGCAACACGTCGAACTGCTCGTCGCCCAGCGCCCGCATCGTTCGCAACGAGCACGATGGGTCGGGCGCCAGCGGAGCCATCGAGCCGTTGGCCGATGTCGGCAAGCTGTTGCCCAGCGGAGTCACGAACGTGGCCGGCGGAGGGCCATCGCAGGGGGCCAGGACGCGCACCTCGATCCCCATCTTGCGGAGCTCGCGCGACAACCCCATGACCTGCGCCTGCACGCCGCCGGGCACCGACAAGCTGTACGGGCAGACCATGGCCACGCGGAGCAGCCTGTCGAACTGAAGCGGCTCGACTCCCCCGGTTCGGGATTCGGCAATTCCCGATTCGGCCACGGCCTCGAACGCTACCCGGCTGTACGGTCCTGAAGATGACTGCGACGCCACCCATGCCCGCACTGTCGGTGATCGGCACGCCGACGAAGCGCAACACCATTCTCGAACTGGCCACCGAGGCCGAGCGCCTGGGGTTCGCCGGTGTTGCCAGTCCGGGCATTCACGGCAATCTGGCGATGTGCGGGTCATTGGCCCACGTGACGCACACCATCCCGTTCTGGACCAGCATCCAGCCGATCTATCACGGCCATCCGGCTGAGGTCGCGGTGACGGCCGGGCACCTGCACGAGGTCAGCGGCGGTCGCTTCCGGCTCGGCCTCGGTGTCAGCCACGAGCCCTCGATGAACCGGCTCGGGATCAGCACGGGCAAACCGTTGCACGACATGGCCTCGTATCTCACGGCGATGCGCGCCTCCTCCAGGGCCTCTG
>JANPOJ010000269.1:0-27220 GCA_031427935.1 Ilumatobacteraceae bacterium
CAACGCTGTCTCGCGACCGACGAGGCCGTCGACGAAGAGGTCCTTCTCTTTCTGCAGCTTGTTGACGGCGCTGAACGTGTCGTTGTCGTACTGGCCACTTGCTGAGCCACTGAGATAGCCGGCAGCGATCAGCGCTTGTTGCAGGCAGCTGACTGCGGTTCCGGTGTCATTGAGGCGAAGTTCGCGCTTGTCGATCGTGCATCCGACCGTCGTGGCGGAAGGCTCGTCGCCGTTGACGTCTTGCTCGGCCCCTTGGGCGAGCTGAGCTGCGGCGATCGTGCCGGCGGTCGGGTCGACCGTGACTCCCGGCTGGGCAGCGGCGATGGTCGTCGGGAGCTCACCGGCGCCCTGTGTGTTCGGACCTGCGGCCGTCGCCTGCGAAGGCGAGTCCTTGAACACCGACTGGGCGAGCGTGATCACACCGATCAGTGCGGCACCCGCGGCCAGAACGGCACAGGCGCGCCGCACGTCGCGCTGGGCGCGCGTAGTGGGTCGGTTGGTCCGTCGAGGGTGATGTGTCATTGGTTGGTGTCGTATCGAGGCGTACGCAACATGCCACACGCGATTCTAGCGAACTACGCGTCCAGAACGCAGACATCGCCCGGCGTCCACCGAGAGATGTCTGCCAGTTGTGTCACAGTGGTGGGAATGTCGACCTGGATCGTGCTCCTGCGCGGTGTCAACGTCGGCGGCGCGAATCGGCTGGGCATGGCCGACCTTCGGAATGCGATGACCGGTCTCGGGCACACCGCGGTATCGACGTACATCCAGAGTGGCAACATCGTGCTGACGTCGCCTGGCACCGACACGGCGCAGTTGGCCGCTGAGATCTGTGGTGCGGTGAAGTCGACGTTCGGACTGTCGGTCTCCGCGGTCTTGCGAACCCACGACGAGCTCCGAGCCGCCCTTGCCGCCAACCCGTTCGAAGGCGCGGAGGGCACACGAGTGCTGATCATGTTCCTGTCCGATGTGCCGGCGCCCGAGGATGTGGCCCTCCTCGAACCCGATCGCTTCCTGCCCGATCGCTTCGAACTCGTCGGCAGCGAGTTGTACGGGCTGTACCCGAACGGCGCCGGCCGCTCGAAGATGACCCTCGACTACTTCGAGAAGCGCCTGCACGTTCGCGGCACCGGACGGAATCTCAACACCGTGGCCAAGCTGATCGAGCTCTCAGCAAGCTGAGTTTGGGTGCATGCGGAGCGACCCGAGGTGTCTGTGCGAGCGCACAGACGATCCGCGTTTCTAATCGCTCAGACGCAACCCTGGACCTGGCATCGCAGGGCGCGAAATGGGCCGTCGGCGCCCATTTCGGTGCCAGCGTTGACCGATGGACGGACGAGATGCCGACTGCCGTTCGCCTCGGAACACGCTGACACTACGATCGGCGCATGCCTGCGATTGCCAAGCTCACCGTCTTCGCCCTCGACTGTGCCGACCCGCGGGGCCTCGCTCGGTTCTACAGCGACATCACCGGGTGGGCCGTGGAGCGCGACGATGGCGACTGGGTGCAGCTGCGTAGTGAGGGCGGCGCGACCCTGGCGTTCCAACTGGCACCGGACCATCAGCCCCCCGTGTGGCCGAGCGTCGACCACCCGCAGCAGGCCCACATCGACTTCGATGTCGACGATCTCGACGTCGGCGAATCAGCGGTCGTCGCCTTAGGCGCTCGCAAGAGCGACACGCAGCCGGAGCCAGATGCGTTTCGCGTGTTCCTCGACCCGGCGGGTCACCCGTTCTGTCTGGTGCTGGGCGGCTGAATCAGGGGAGCTGGCCGACGTGGGCCAGCGCCAGCCTGATCAATCGATCGTGGCCGCCGGTCATGTCTCGGCGGACTTGTTCACTCATGACCTCGGCCGGTGTGTACCAATCGAGATCGAGTGCTTCTTGCGTGGGCTGGCAATCGCCGGCGACGGGCACGACGAACGCCAGGCTGACCGCGTGATGGCGGGGGTCGTGGAAGCCGCTGATGCTGGGATCGGGGAAGTACTCGACGACCGTGAACGGTGCGACCTCCGGAGGGATCCGCGGGAGGGCGACCGGGCCGAGGTCTTTCTCGAGGTGGCGCAGCAGTGCGTCGCGGATGCGCTCGCCGTACAAGACCCGACCGGTGACCACCATGCGGCTGATCGTGCCGTCGGCCGCCTGGCGCAACAGCAATCCGATGTGGGTGACGACACCGACATCGTCGACGCGCACCGGCACCGCGTCGACGTACACGAGTGGCACGTTGGCGCGGATGTTCTCGAGCTGTTCGTCGCCGAGCCAGCCGGTCTTGATATCGAGTTGATCGCTCACTGGGTCCCCGTGAAGTAGCCGTTGACATCGATGATGACATGTGTGGCCACGTTGACGAAGGTATTCAGCGTTCCGGCCGCCGAGAGTTTGACCAACGCAGCGTTGGCCACCGGGGTCGCAGCGATGAAGTTGAGGTTCGACGCGAGGGGGAATGAGCCGTCGGCGGGATAGGCCGTGACGTAGCCGGCGCCGGTCGCCTGATCCGACGTCAGGTTCATCGAGATCGCCGCCGCGCCTGGCGGAACGGCGAGCGGTGGTCCGGTCAGCGGCACAGTCACGGTCGATCCGCCGACGTGGATCGAGTTGGGCGCCGACCGACTGTCGTAGTAGCGGTCGGGCGAGACCGGGACGAACAATCCGGCGTCACTCGCCGGCGCGGTGCCATCGGTGATGTACCCCATCACATCGACCACGATGTGCGCCGTGTTGGAGGTGAACACGCTGATCGTCCCGCCGACGCCGAGTGGCACGATCGCGTGGGTTGCCGCTGTCTCACCACCGACGTAGTTGACCGTCGAGGTCTGGCCGGGCTGACTCCCCGTCGGCAGCGCCTGCAGGAAGCCGGGCCCGCCGGCTTCGGTGGCGGTGACGTTGACGACCAATGCGGAGACACCCGTTGGTGGTACCTCGAAGCCGGCCGGAAGATCGACCCTGACCGACTCACCGATTGCCGGGCGATGCGCAGCCCAACCTGACGGCACCGGCCCCGTTTCGGTGGGGCGCGTGTCGAGTGCTCGGCGCGGGTTGATCGGTACGAAGCGGCCCGAAGCGATCGCGCCCGACGGCGTGAAATATCCCATCGCGTCGACGATGACGTTGCCACCGGTTGGAATGAAGATCGAGATCGAACCGCGTGAGAGCGGGACCACGGCGAAGTTCGGCCGTATCTGGCCCGGGGTGGCGACGTTGATGGTCGAGAAGCCGCCGAGCGCGCCGCCGAGCGTCGGCAACGCTTGCACGTAGAACTGGCTGGCCGAGTCGGTCGACGTCACGTTGACCGCCACCGACGTGGCCGTCGGAGGGATGAAGCCGGAGGCGGTGACATCGAGGTCGATGATCGAGTACTGGGCGTACGGCCCGACGAGATTTCCGGATCCGATGAACGAGGTGGGCCGGGTGTCGAGCAGGCGAACCGGTGCGGCGAGCGAGGTGAACGAACTCGGCTGTGAGACGATGGCCGTCGGTGGTGTCGCCGGAAGCCGAACCTCGCCGGTGCCGTAGGCGTTGTCGAGGCCCGGCGGCCCGAGGTCGACGACGAGGTGCCTGACCAGTGCTGCGAGCGGCATCCCGGGCAGCGCCAATCCTTGGCCGAGCAGCAGCGCGGCCATCCCGGCGACCGTCGGCGATGCCGCGCTCGTGCCGTTGAAGCATCGCGGTGCGTAGACCGTGCTGGTGACACAGGACGGCGCCGACACGTCGGGCTTGATCCGCCCGTCGTTGGTGGGGCCCTGCGACGAGTAGAAGGCAATGCCGGTCGTGCCGTTGGCCGGATCGATGGCGCCCACCGCGATCAGTAGTGGGCTGCGCGAATCGACCACCGGCTTGGCCGCGCTGTACGACGTCGACCATCGGTCGGCTTCGATGGTGCCGAAGAGGGTGGCAACCTCGACGATGTCGGGCTGCGCCGCCGAGTAGTGCGACTCGGCATGGATGCGGAGGAACAGGGCCTGGCCGGGGTCGACGGTGATGAACTGGTCGACCCCCTCGAGCGGCGGGGCGCCGCCGCCCTGCGGATCGTTGAACACCAACATCGGCGAGGCCGAGGCCTCGCTGACGCCTTGCCACACCTCGACTGAATAGTCCGTCTTCTCGTTCGCGGGAAGGTTCCAGTCGTTGGCCCACCGGATTCCGTCGAACGCGACCAGACCACGACCGCTCTGCGGATCAACGTGTTGCGGATCGATGCGCAGCATGGTGTCGACACCCGGACCGTTGAGGAAGTCGAGGTACCTGGTGCTGTCGACACCGTCGGTGTAACGGCCGTATCCGAAGGCACCGTCGTTGCCGCCCGAGTTGAACCAGGTGATCCCTCGCGCGGTTGCGTAGTCGACCACGGCGTCGAGTGGGCCGGTGCCATCGCCCGGGCCGTCGTATGGTGCGCCGAGCGAGCGGGTGATGATGAGGACGCCGTTGCGAGCGAACCAGTCGATCGCCGCTTGCGTCTCGGCCGTGGTTGCGGTTGTCGCCAGGAACAGTTCCGCACCCGGCGCCATGTCCTTGACGACCTCGGCCACGGCGACGCCGTGCTGGTCGCCCATCGCCGAGTTGATCTGCCCTTCGGTGCACAGCCCTTCGGTCAGATCGGGACAGAACTGATGCGCTGGATCGGGTACGGGTCCGTTCTCGTTGGGGTTCCACCTGGTGAGATCGAAGAAGTCGATGATGCCGACCTTCGCTGTACCGGTGATGCCCGCCTGTTGCCACACACCGGCGTTGGTCAGTTGCACCTCGTTGCCCACAGTGGCGCCGGTACCGATCACTTCCTCGCGCGGCAGACGGTTGATCCGCACCGGTCGCTGCACGTACTGGACGGCGCTGCCTGCCGAGAGTCGCTCGACCGCACCAGCGGGCATGAAGGCCTGCACCAGTTGGCCGTCGACCGAACCGCTGACGGTTCCGCCGAGGTCGTTGATCGCCTTCTCCACGGATCGGTTGTCGGTGGTCAGTACCTCGACACTGACCAGCGGATCGCGTCGGCCGATGATCCGCTTGGCCAGAGCGCGGTTGACTTCACTGCGCAACTCGGGGTCGGTGCCGGCTGCCGGTGTCGAGCGCGGCGATCGAGCGGCAACGGAATGAACCGTGCCGGTGCTGATCGTCGCGACACCTACCGCGGTGATGACCAACAGACGAACTGCACCCAGCGTTCGCGGTCTCATGCGGTCGTTATCGTCGCTTTCCCCGTCGTCGTCGTCGGCTCGGCAGTGGGTCGGACCTCGGCTGCGGTGGCGCGATGACCGAGACACCCTCGTCGACCGGCACCGTGATGCCCGCATGGTCGATGTCGACCGGCTCGTCGCTGGCCGCCATCACGATCGGCGCTTCCTCTTTCGGCTTGCGACCGAGTGCCTGGTCGAGGCCGAACATGCCGGCAGCGACGATGGCGCCGGCCGCACCATGTCGTCGGCGCGCGGTGCGCACCGGGTCGAACGATTGCAGGGGCTCGATTGCGTCGTCATCGGGCGCAGACATGGCCCAACGTTACCGGCGACCATGCCGCGCCGGTCCGGTACCCCACGACTACGATTCGACCGTGCCCGAGGGGGAAGCGATTCACCGCACGGCCGCTGCGCTGCGAACGGCCCTGGTAGGTAGGGCTGTGCTGTCTTTCGAATCACCTCACCTCGAAGGTCCGGCCCCGGCGACGGGGCGAGTGATCGAGTTGGTGGAGAGCCACGGGAAGCAGCTCGATGTGATCTGGGATGACGGGTTGATCCTGCACACCAACCTCCTGTTCGGTGGTACGTGGCACCTCTACCGCACCGGCGAGCGCTGGCGGAAGCCGTCGTCGCTGCTCCGTGTCGGCATCACGGTCGACTCCTTCTCAGCGGTCTGCTTCGGGGCGCGAGTCGTGGAGACGTACCGCGAGTTCGACACGCACCGCCATCCCGGCTTCGGGCGATCCGGCCCCGACCTGTGCGCGCCGTCTCCGGATCTCCGGGCGGCGGTCGAGGCACTGTGCCGTTATCACGACCTCGACGCCCCGATCGCCGAGGCGCTGCTCGATCAGCAGGTTGCGTGTGGCGTGGGCAACGTGTTCCGCAGCGAGATCCTGTGGGCTTGCCAGCACTATCCGTTCGCTCCGGTGTCGATGCTCGCCCGCAGCGACATGGAGCGAATCATCCTGGCCGCGGCCCAGGTGCTGCACGCCAACGTGCATCGAAATCCTGCGGAGGCCGCGGACCAACGCAACGGTCTCGCCGTGTACGGCAGGAACGGGCAGCGTTGTCAACGATGCGGCGACACGATCGAGGTGCGCCGCATCGGCGAGCATTCCCGGTTGCTGTACTGGTGCCCGGGGTGCCAGGTTCGTCGTGGACCGCGGGCCGTGGCCGATGGCTCCGTCGAGCAACGTCCGATGGATCCGCACCCTGCGGCCGCGAAGTTCCTGTCCGAGCTGCCATGGCGGCGTCGCGACCCACTCGCCGGCTGAGTCAGCGGACTGAGTCAGCGGGCCGCGGCGGGGAGGCTGTCGATCACGGTGAGCCAGCCGGCCTCGAGCTGGGTCGGCTGATCGAAGGCTGGATGCGGGCGACCGATCAGGTGTTGATAGGCGTTGGTCGCCAGAGCGATTGCCACGACATCGCCGACGTCGAGTGCTCGAACGACTGCCGCCTCAATCGACAAGGTCGCCTGCGACTTGTTGCCCAACTGGGCGTGGGCGCTGGCCGCGCCGACGTAGGCGAACACTTCGTCCAGATAGGTGGCCCCCGCCGCGTCGGCAACCCGGTGCGCGTGCTCGAGCGATCTGTCGGGCTGTCGCAACGTTGCGTACAGCAGTGCCGCCGCGCCGTTGGCGAACGGGTGGGCGAGCTCGTGGGGCTTCAGCTCGGCGAATGCGATGCTCGCCTCGTCGATGCGCCCGAGCTGCAGGAGCCCGACCAGCCGAGCGACGTGTGGTTCGAACGCCGAGCCGTTCATCTTGTCGGTCGCCGCAATCGCCCGATCGGCGACGGCAACCGCAGCGGCCCCGTCGCCGCGGTGCATCGCCGCGCCGGCGACGGCCATCAAGGGGAACGGGCCCTGCACCGACATCTCGGCAAGCGTCAACATCTCCTCGGTGCTGCGCTGCGCGGCGCCGGCCTGCCCGAGGGCGATCTGGGCGCGCAGCAGCGGCGCAGTCGCCTGGATCAGTCCGAACTTGTCGTTGAGCTTCTTGAACCTCGAGCGCGCCTGATCGGCAAGGTGGGCCGCCTCGCCGAGATCGCCCTGCCACAGTCGTAGGTCGGCGAGCAGTGTCTGCATCATCCCGACGGCCCACTCGTCGCCGCGTTGGTCGGCCTCGCTGATGACCAGATCTGCGAGCGCCTCGGCCTCGGCGAAGTGCCGCTCGAAGAACTCGACGAATGCCAACAGACCGAACGCCCATCCGACACCACCGCGATCGCCGAGCTTGTCGAGCGTGTCGGCGGCATGGTTGAGACGATCGCGAGCGAGGGCCATGTCGCCGGACAGGAACGAGATCCATGCTCGATGCTGTTCCAACCAGGCCAGACCACGCTGATCGTCGAGCAACCGATAGAGCGTGTCAGCCTCACCGAAGAACCATTCCGCGTCGACCAACGATCCACCGAACAGTTCGATGAAACCGCGGGCGCGCAGGGCCCGCGCAAGCAGATCGGGACGCTCGACCGTGCGCAGCAGATCGACGGCTTGACCGAGTTCCAGCCGGGCTTCAGGCAGACGGCTGGCTGCGTGGTGCATGCTGCCCAGCAGTCGATGTGCGTCACCCTCGGCCGCAACGTCGCCCCGTTGCGACGCGCTGGCCAAGGCGCTGTCGAGATCGATCCGTGCCGCGTCGAAGTCGCGGAGATCCAACAGCGCACCGGCGCGGATCAGTTGCAACTTCACCCGGCGTTCCTCGTGCTCCACGCCCGAGGGCAGCAACTCGAGGGCTCTGGTCGCATGGCGCGTCGCGACTCGCATGCTGCCGTTGTCGTCGGCGCGCTCGGCGGCCGCGGTCAACAGCTTCACCGCATCATCGGCGATCGTGACGGCGACCCCTTCGACGGGGCCCAACTCCCGCACCAGCTCGGCCGCGGTCGCTGTGTGATGGGCGCGGTCGTCGAGCCCGGCGGGGAAGTTGGCCATCGCCTTGGCGACACCCGCGTGGCGTCGTGCACGCGCCGCCTTGGTGAGGGTTTGGTACGCGGCGTCGCGCACCGAGTCGCTGCGGAACTCCCATCGACGGCCGCGAACCTCGAGGAGACCGAGATCGTCGAGCTCGCGGAGCTTGCTGGGGTCGAACCGTTGCCCGAGCTCGTCGGCGAACGTCTGCAGGGAGGCGATCGAACCGGACGTGCCGAGAATGGCAGCATTCTCGATGATCTGGCGCTGGTCGGGCGACAGCTGATCGAGACGGGCGATGATCAATGCCCGCAGCGAGTTGGGGAGCTCGCGGATGCCGCCCCCTGCTGCGGCCAGTGCCGCCAGCTCGTGCAGGAACAGGGGGTTGCCGCCGCTGCGTTCGTACAGCGCGGTCAGCAGCTTCGGGTCGGCACATTGACCAGCGAGCAGTTGCGCGGCGAGCTCCTCGGTTGCCACCTGACCGAGTGGTTGCAGGTTCAGCGACACCACGGTGGCGCGTTCGGTGTGCGGCGGCCAGGCCACCTCGCTGCGGGGGCGCATGGCCGTGATCAATGCGAAGGGCGAGCGGCTGAGCGACGTGACGAGGTGTTCGAGCAGGCCGATCAGCGCCGCGTCGGCCCAGTGCAGGTCGTTGATCGACAGCACTACCGGACGCTCCTGCGTCCGCAGCTCCAGCACGCGCGACACGGCGTGATGGATCGACGCACGCGCCGCCGGCCCGTCCAGCTTGTCGATCGGCGAGGGATGCCCGAGGAGATGCAAGAACACGTCGACCATCCGCTCGATCTCGGTGTCGTCGACCTTCGCCAGCAGTTGCGTGGCCCGTTGTCGTGCGACCGCGCGGATCTCGGTCACCGGCAGGGTGGGGTCGAGGTCGAGGTACTTGCACAGAGCGTTGGCGATGGGGAACCACACGTTGGCTTCGCCGTATGGAACGCACGCCCCCTCGAGCACTGCTGCGTCGACCGAGTTGTGCAGGTAGTCGATCAGCTCGTCGGCCAATCGCGACTTGCCCACGCCGTTCTCGCCGGAGATCGCCAGCAACACACTGCGATTGGCGATCGTGACCAGGTCGAGTGCAGCGCGGCCGATCGCCAACTCCGGGGCGCGGCCGATCAGCGGCCCACTCCGCCCGCGCCGCGACCGGCTGCCGGGCGGCGCCGTCGCTTCGACGGCCAACCAGGTCTTCACGCTCTGTTCCCGACCCCTGGCGTCGAGCTCGCCCGCCGGCTCGAAGTGGATGGCCTGCGAGGCCAGCGCGTACGTGGTGTGGCCGACGAGGATCCCGCCGGGGGGCGCAGCGCTCTGCAGCCGCGATGCGGTGTTGACCACGTCGCCCATCGCGGTGTATTCCGTTCCGGCCAACGTGCCGACCAACACCTCGCCGGTGTTGATGCCGATTCGCATGCGGATGCCGGCGCTCCCGGAGAGACCCGAGGTGCCCACGAAGTGGGCGAGTGTCGCCTGCATGCGCAGGGCGGCGCGCACGGCGCGCTCGGCGTCGTCCTCGTGGGCCACCGGGGCTCCGAACAACGCCAGGATGCCGTCGCCGAGGATCTTGTCGACCCGACCGCCGAACGATGTGATGTCGTCGACCAACAGCTGGAAGCAGGAGTCGATCAACCGCTTCACAGCCTCGGGGTCGCGGTGCTCGGCCAGCGTGGTGAACTCGACGAGATCAGCGAACAGCACGGTCGTGATGCGCCGCTCCTCGGCCTGCGAGGCGGTGATCGCGTAACCGCACGTGGAACAGAACCTGGCATCTGCCGGTATCTGAGATGCACAGGACGGACACAACATGAACCACTGAGCGTAGGACAGATCGGCCCGACGGCGGACGTTGGATATCCAGATTCAGGCCGTGTCAAGCGGTTCGGCCCCGACGGACGTCACCCAATACGGGGATGCGCACCACCGTCTGTGTTGATACAACTAGACCTATGACTGAGACATTGACGACCGCCGCAGCCGCCGGCGCGCTGGACGCCACCAAGATCTACGGCGAGGGCGACAGTGAAGTGCGTGCCCTCGATGGCGTGACGGTGGCCTTCGAGGCCGGCAAGTTCACCGCGATCATGGGCCCCTCCGGGTCGGGCAAGAGCACCCTGATGCACTGCCTGGCGGGCCTCGATTCGCTGACCACCGGCTCGGTGCACATCGGGGAGACCCAGCTCGCGGACCTCAGCGACAAAGAGTTGACCATCCTCCGGCGCACCGCCGTGGGGTTCATCTTCCAGGCCTACAACCTGGTGCCCACGTTGAACGCGTACGAGAACATCACGCTGCCGCTGCTGCTCGGTGGCACACCCGGCGATCAGGGGTGGATCGACACAGTCGTCGACACCGTCGGACTGCGTGACCGCCTGAAGCACCGACCGAGCGAGTTGAGCGGCGGCCAGCAGCAGCGCGTGGCTGTTGCCCGGGCACTGGCGAGCAAGCCGACCATCATCTTCGCCGACGAGCCCACGGGCAACCTCGACAGCCGGGCGGGTGCCGAGATCCTCGACTTCATGCGTCGCGCCGTGCGCGACCTTGGTCAAACGATCGTGATGGTGACGCACGATCCCAACGCGGCCAGCTACGCCGATCGAGTGATCTTCTTGGCCGACGGCAAGGTCGTCGACGAGATGCTGTCGCCGACGGCGGATCTGGTACTCGATCGCATGAAGCGGTTTGGTGACTGAACGATGTTCAAGCTCGCCCTGAAGGGCATCCTGGCTCGCAAGGGCCGGTTGCTGCTGACCTCACTCGCCGTCATCCTCGGTACCTCGTTCTTGGCGGGTACCTACATCTTCTCCGACACGCTGACGAAGTCGTTCAAAGATCTGTTCGCCGATGTGTTCGAAGACACCGACGCCTACGTGCGTTCGTCAGTCGTCATCAACGGCGACTTCGGGGCGGAGGAGCGCCAGCGCATCCCCGACACGCTCACCGCCGAGGTCGCCAAGGTGCCGGGCGTGAAGACCGCCGCCAGCAGCGTGATGGGGTTCGCCCGGGTCATCGGCAAGGACGGCAAGCCGGTCGGCAAGGAAGGCAATGGCCCGCCCAACTTCGGGTCGTCGATTGCCGCGCAGGGCGAAGCATTCTGGAGGATCAGCGATGGTCGATTACCGGTCGGCGACGAGGTGGCCCTCGACAGCAGCACGTTCGACAAGTCCAAGTACCAGCTCGGCGACAAGGTCAAGATCGTCGCTCAGGCCGGGTCCCGCGAGTTCACCTTGGTCGGCGTCGCCAGATATGGCGATGTCTCTTCGCCGGGCGGCGCGACGTTCGCGCTGTTCGATCTGGCGACCGCGGAAGAGTTCGTCGGCAAGCCCGGCTTCATCGACGCCGTGGTCGTCACCAGCGACGGCAGCGTGTCGGATGGCCAGTTGGCCGACACGATCCAAGCCGCGCTGCCTGCCGACAGCCAGACCGAGACCCTGACGGGTGCCGAGATCACCAAGGAGAACCAGAACGCCATCGAGGATGGGCTCAGCTTCTTCACGATCTTCCTGACGGTGTTCTCGTTCATCGCCATGGGTGTGGCCTGCTTCGTGATCTACAACGTGTTCTCGATCACCGCGGCGCAGCGGCAACGCGAGAACGCACTGTTGCGGGCTGTTGGCGCCCAGCGTGCCCAGATCACGCGATCGATGTTGTTGGAGTCCGTGGTCGTCGGCCTTGTCGGATCGTTGTTGGGCTTGATCGCGGGCATCGGGGTCTCGTCGGCGCTCAAAGCGTTCCTGGGGGTGCTCGGCATCGACTTTCCGTCCACCGCGTTGCAGCTCCTGCCGCGCACCATTTTGTTGACCATCGTCTTGGGCACGATCGTGACCGTGCTTTCCGCGGTGCTGCCGGCGTTGCGCGGGGGGCGCGTCTCGCCCCTGGCAGCGATGCGCGACGCAGCGGTCGAGCATCGGGGCAGCACCGGCAAGCGCCTGCTGATCGGTCTGATCTTCGCCGCAGTCGGCGGTGTCGGCATCGTCGCCACACTGGCCGGGGCCAGCATCGCGTTGCTCGGCCTCGGCGTGTTGCTGGTGTGGATCGGTGTGCTGATCAACGGACCGGTGCTGTCCCTCGTGGCCGCAAAGGTGATCGGTACACCGGTTGCTCGGGCGTTCAAGGTCACCGGGCGAATGGCGCAGGGCAACGCCGAACGCAACCCCAAGCGCACGTCGCGCGCCGCAGCGCCGGTGCTGATCGGCGTTGCGCTGGTGACGGCGGTGGCGTTGATGGCGTCGACGTTGAAGGCTCAGGTCCGCGAGATCTTCGGCAAGCAGTTCGTCGGTGACTACGTCGTCAAGACCGACGACTTCAGTGGGTTCGGCGGCCTCAGCCCCAATCTCGCCGACCAGCTCAACAGCGTGCCGCAGGTGGCGGCCGCCGCCGGCATCGGCGTGAAGCTCGCCCTGGTGGATGGCAAGGGCGGCACGGTCACCCTGGTGGATCCGGCCACTGTCGGCCAGGTTTTCGACCTGCACCTGACCAGCGGCTCGTATGCCGATTTGTCGACCTCGTCGATGATGGTCTCCGACAAGAAGTTCAAGTCTGCTCGTCTGAAGCTCGGTGATGTGTTGAAGATCAACCTCACCGGTCTGGGCGAACTGCCGTTGAAGATCGTCGGTACCTATTCGTCGGACGAGTTGGCGGGCAGCTACGTCCTCAATCGGAGCCTGTATGCCAACGCATCCGGGAGCTACTTCGACTTCTCGGTGTTCATCAATCTGGCCGACGGTGTCAGCCCCTCGCAGGCCGAGGCGGCGATCCAACCCCTGGTCGAGAAGTACGGCTCCGGCGAGCTGCAGAGCCGAAGTCAATACATCGATGATCAAGCATCCTCCATCAACACCTTGCTGGCGTTGATCTATGGATTGCTGGCGCTGTCGATCGTCATCGCCGCAGTGGGGCATCGTGATCACGTTGTTGTTGTCGGTGTACGAGCGGCGCCGAGAGATCGGTCTGCTCCGCGCCGTCGGTATGACGCGTGGTCAGGTGCGCTCGACAGTTCGTTGGGAGAGCGTGATCACCAGCATGTTGGGCGCCGTCCTCGGGGTGGTGCTCGGCCTGTTCAGCGGGTACCTGTTGGTGCTGGCGTTGCGGGACCAGGGTGTCACCGTGTTCACCGTGCCGGTCCTCAGCACTTTGGTGATCCTCGTGGTCGCCTTCGTCGTCGGGGTCATCGCTGCGATCATTCCTGCGCGGCGCGCCACCAAGGTCGACATCATCGAGGCGATCGCCACAACATGAGTCCGACAGTTGAGTTTGGGTGCATGACGTGGACCTTGAACTGAAGCGCCGGTGATCCGACTCGCGCTCCGCAACGTTCGGGCGCGATGGGGCCGTGTCGTGCTGACGGCGCTCGCCATCGTGGCCAGTACCGCATTCCTCAGCGGCACGTTCATCTTCCGCGACACGGTGCAGCGCACGTTCAACGCGCTGTTCGCCGATGTCTTCGAACGCGTCGACGGCTTCGTGCAATCGTCTAACTCGGTCGAGGGGTTTCTCGGCTTCGAACGCCGCGACCGATTGCCGGTCGAGGTCGTCGACCAGGTGCGCGCGGTCGATGGTGTCGCCGATGCACAAGCCTTCGTGCAAGGCGATGCGGTGGTGATCGACAAGCAGGGCAAACCGATCGAACGACCGACAGCGCCCACGTTCGGCGCCACCGTGAACCAGGGATCGTTGTCGGTGTGGCGGATCGCCAGCGGGCGGCTGCCCGGCAACTCGTCGGAGGTCGCGCTCGACACCATCACGGCAACCGATGCCGGTTACGTGGTCGGTGACAAGGTGAAGGTCAATGCCGAGGGCGGGTCGCGCCAGTTCACGCTGGTCGGCATCACCGTCTACGACAACATCGTCTCGCCGGGCAATGCGACCTGGGCGTTGTTCGATGCGACGACGGCTGAGGCGTTCGTCGCCAGACCCGGCTTCGTCGACGCGGTGCTGGTCAAAGGCGACGGGTCGGTCACCGACGATGTGCTGGTCGGGCGGATCAAGGCAGCACTCGACCCCAACATCGCCGAGACGTTGACATCCGCTGAGATCACCAAGCAGACGCAGACCGACATCGAACGCAGCCTCGGCTTCATCACGTTGTTCCTGGCGATCTTCTCGTTCATCGCACTGGGCGTGGGCATGTTCGTGATCTACAACGTCTTTTCGATCACTGCAGCGCAACGCCAACGTGAGAACGCGCTCCTGCGCGCCATCGGTGCCAGCCGGCGACAGGTCACGTGGACACTGTTGATCGAATCCGCCGTGATCGGGTTGCTCGGCTCGATTGTCGGGCTGTTCGGTGGCATCGGCCTGGCGCTCGGCATCCGCAAATTGCTCGACGCGCTCGACTACTCGATCCCGGCTCGAGGTCTGGCGCTGGAGCCGTTCACGGTGGCGTTGACGATCGTGGCCGGCACAGCGGCCAGCCTGATTGCCGCGATCGCGCCGGCGATTGGTGCGGGTCGTGTGCCACCGGTGGCGGCGATGGTCGACACGGCATTCGAACGGACCGGGTCGGTCCGCGGACGCGTGATCGGCGCCGCGGCATGTGCAGCCCTCGGCGGCGGCACGATCGTCGCGGTGCTGCTGGGCGCCGATGGCATCCTGCTCGGGGCCGGCATCGCGCTGCTGTTCGCGGCGGTGCTGCTGCTCGGCCCGGTGATGGCCAGGCCGATCGCCCGACTGCTCGGCGCCCCGGTGCAGCGGTGGCGCGGGGTGACCGGGGTGATGGCCCGCGGCAACGTGCAGCGCAACCCGAAGCGCACGGCCCGCACCGCAGCACCCGTGCTGATCGGGGTTGCCCTCGTCACCGGCGCCTCGGTGTTCGCTGCCTCCATCAAGGTGCAACTGCGCGAAACGATCGGCTCGACGTTCGTCGGCGACTACGTGATCAACACCAGCAACGGTGGCGCGCTGAGCTTCAGTCAGAACTTCATCGACCAGCTCAACACCCTGCCCGAGGTGGGTACGGCCACGGGTCTCGGCTTCGTCCCGATCGCCGATGCCTCGGGTGAGCGTGCGGGTGGCGCCACCATCAATCCGCAGACGGCGGGCGGTCTGCTGCAGTTCGACTTCCTGCAGGGCTCGCTCGCGTCGCTGACGCCCGATGGAATGTTGATCAGCGAGGGCGAGGCAAAGCGCAAGCACCTGTCGCTGGGTGACGACTTCGATGTGCGCATCGACGGGCGTCTGCGTTCGCTGGTCGTGCAGGGGATCTACGCCAGCGCCGACTTCATTCCGGCACGCACGTACCACCGCGACACGTTTGCCGGCACCAGCTTGTCGAACACGGCGGGGTTCGTGTCGCTGACCCGCGCCCCAAATGTGACCGATGCGGCATTCCGCACTGCGGTCGATGAGCGTGTCAAGGCCTACGGCATCGGCGAGTTGCAGGATCGCGGCCAGTTCATCGACAGTCGTGCCGCGCTCGTCGACCAGAGCCTGGCATTCGTCTACGGGCTGCTGGCGTTGTCGATCGTGATCGCCGTCTTCGGGATCGTGCTGACATTGCTGCTCGCCGTCTACGAGCGCCGGCGCGAGACCGGGTTGCTGCGCGCGGTCGGCATGACTCGCGCCCAGGTGCGCACGACGGTCCGCTGGGAGAGCGTGCTGACGTCGGTCTACGGCGCGGTCGTCGGGGTGGTGATGGGGTTGGTCCTGGGGTACGTGGTGATCGCCGCGTTGCGCGATCAGGGCCTGACCAAGTATTCGGTACCGGTCGCCACGATCGCCGCCATCTTGTTGATCGCGTTTGTTGTCGGCGTCGTCGCCGCAGTCGTGCCCGCGTGGAGAGCCACGAAACTCGACATCCTGCAGGCGATCGCCACAGAATGAGCTCGATGAACGCTGCCGCGCCCGAGCTGTCGCCAGAGATGCTGGCGTTTCTCGCCGAGCGTCATCTGGCGACGCTGACGACGTTGCGAGCCGACGGTTCGCCTCATGTCGTGCCCGTCGGGTTCAGTTACGACCGCGATGCAGGCGTGGTGCGAATCATCACCTTTGCGAGGTCGATGAAGGCCCGGAACGCAGCGCGTAACGGCCGCGCTGCCGTGAGCCAGGTCGACGGTGGCCGCTGGGCAACGCTGGAGGGTGTGGCTCGTCTGGTCGACGATGCGCCGTCGGTTGCCCTGGCTGTGGCCGGGTATGCCGCTCGGTACCGCCAGCCGTCGGAGCGAGCCGACCGGGTGGCCATCGAGATCGTGGTCGACAAGGCGATGGGCCGGGCCTGATGAGCGTGGGCCTGACTCGCAGCTGGCCCGTACACTCGGGCACACCCGGAGCCTTACGTATGGCTGCGGGTGTGCCAGGTTGTGGCGAGAGAGGCGTGTGATGGCTGGATACTCGGGTACCCCGCTGCCGAAGAAGCTCGGGATCGTCGACGATGCAGTGTTCGTCGTCGTCGATCCTCCGCCGGGGTTCGCCGACACGCTCGGCGACTACGGCGACGCGGTCTGGCAGAAGTCGTTGCTCGCACCGCTCGATGTCGTCGTCGCCTTCTTCACCTCGCGAGCCAAGCTCGTCGCGGCATGGCCGAAGCTGACGAAGGCCGCGGCACCCGCCGGCGGGGTGTGGGTGGCGTGGCCGAAGAAGACCAGTGGCGTACCGACCGACATCACCGAAGACGTGCTGCGCGCCGAGCTGCTGCCCAGCGGCTGGGTCGACAACAAGGTGTGCGCGATCGACGACACCTGGAGCGGCCTGCGTTTCGTGCAGCGCAAAGAACTGCGCCGCCCGGGCGACAAACGTCGCTGATCGAGTCGAGCTCTTACGACGCGATCAGATGATCCCGTCAGCTCACTTGTTGGGCTGGGCGAGCACGCGTAGGTAGGGCTTCACCGTCGTCCAACCCTGCGGGAACAGTTGCTCTGCTTCCTCGTTGGTCACGGCGCCACCGATGATCACGTCGTTGCCGTCGACCCAGTTGGCCGGGGTGGCAACCTTGTACTTGGCGGTCAGCTGCAGGCTGTCGATCACTCGGAGGATCTCGTCGAAGTTGCGCCCGGTCGAGGCGGGATAGGTGATGGTCAGCTTGACCTTCTTGTCAGGCCCGATCACGAACACCGAGCGCACGGTCATGGTGTCGCTGGCGTTGGGGTGGATCATGTCGTACAGGTCGGCGACCTTGCGATCGGGATCGCCGATCATCGGGAAGTTCACCGGCGTGCCCTGGGTTTCGGCGATGTCGGCTTCCCACTTCACGTGGCTGTCGACCGGGTCGACCGACAGCCCGATCACCTTGACGTTGCGCTTGTCGAACTCCGGCTTGATCTTGGCGACATAGCCGAGCTCGGTGGTGCAGACCGGCGTGAAGTCCTTCGGGTGGCTGAAGAGCACGCCCCACGAGTCGCCGAGCCAATCGTGGAAATGAATTTCGCCCTGGGTGGTGTCGGCGGTGAAGTCGGGAGCGGTGTCTCCGAGGCGAACGGTCATGGTAGGTCCTTTGATGTCCGATGTGGTGGATGATCGGGTTGGCTGAGTCGTGCTGGACAACACTAACCAATACCCGACTATTCCGGTCAAGAATGCACGGCGAAACAATCGATTGACATGTGACCAAATGATCACATATTATCCGGACCCGTGGACGACGTGTTCAAGGCGCTCGCGGATCCGACCAGACGGTCGATCCTCGACGCTCTGTTCGAACGCGACGGCCAGACAGTGCAGGCGTTGTGCGATCGATTTCCGGAGATGACCAGGTTCGGCGTGATGAAGCATCTCACCGTGCTGGAGGCCGCCAACCTGGTCACCACCAAGCGAGTCGGTCGCACCAAGCAGCACTTCCTCAACCCGGTCCCGATCGGCGAGATCGCCGATCGTTGGGTCAGCAAGTACGCCCAACCATTCACCCGCGCCTTGGTTGGAATCCGTCACGACCTCGAGCGCGCCACGAACTAGGAGCCCGCAATGGCCATCACCAAGCACGTCTACCAGATCTTCATCAAGGCCACACCCCAACAGGTGTGGGATGCCATCGTCGAGCCCTCGTGGACGCGCCGCTACTTCCATGGCAGCGCCTTCGACTCGCCTCCGGTCAAGGGCCAGCCGTACCGCACCACGATTGGTGAAGGCCAGCCGGCGGTCGATGGCGTGATCGAGGAAGTGGACCCGCCACATCGGCTGATCATGACGTGGCACACTCTGTACGACGCGGCGATGTCGGAGGAACCGCCGAGCCGTGTGGAGTGGATCGTCGAGCCGGCTGGTGATGGCCTGACCCGGCTGCGGCTCGAGCACGGTGACTTGGCGCGAAGTCCGCTGACGTGGGCCAACGTGAAAGACGGTTGGATCTACGTGCTCGACGGGTTGAAGACCGTCGTCGAGACGGGCGAGTCGCTCCCACCGCTGACCGCGCCGTTGACGCCGATCGAGGACGCCACGGGCGAGTGGCATCGCGCCCAGGGGATCGAGTGCAACAACTCCACGTGGGAGATGATCGAGGCAGAGCGCACTCCGGACCACGATGAGGAGATGTTGCGCCGTGCCTATGCGTCGACCTATCACTGGGCACGCGCTGTGCGTCGTGGCCCGGCCAACGATGCTCGCGGTGCGTGGTTGCTGGCGAAGGTTCAATTGTTGGTCGGTCAGGCGGAGTTGTCGCTGCGATACGCCGATCGGTGCATGGCCGTCTGTCACGAACACGGGCTTGCCGACTTCGATCTGGCGTACGCGCACGAGGCGCGGGCGCGGGCCTTGAAGGCGCTCGGCGACGACGTTGCCGCAGCTCAGAGCTGGGGGATGGCCAAAGCCGTGCCGATTGCCGACGCCGAGGATCAAGCGATCCTCGACGCCGATCTCGCCGTCGGTCTGTAGCAGCGACCGCCCGGACCGCCGCCTCGAGGCGCGGTGTGGGGCAAAGGAAGGACCAACTTCCCCTCTAGTCATGCCTTGACGGTGCCGATATTGTTTCTGCGGGCGGTCGGGCTATTGGCACATCTCAACGGAAGTTTGGTTCATGGTCACCACCCATCTGCGTCGTCGCACTGCCCTGGTGTTGGCCGCGGCATTGCTGACACTCGGTGCCAGTGCGATCGTGCACCACACGGCGCAGGCCGCAACCATCGGGCCATCGCAGATCGAGCTCGCCGCGACCGCGCTGAAGCCGGCCGTTCGGTTGAGCCAGTCCGGCGTGATCATGTTCCCGATGGACCCGCTTCCCAAGTGCGCGCTCAGCAAGACCAGCTTCGGTCAACCCCGCTCGGGTGGTCGTATCCACGAAGGCATCGACCTGATGGCGTCGTTGGACCAACGGGTCTACGCCGTCGACAACGGTGTGCTGTGGCGGCAGGCCGTCAACGGCGAGCCGAGCGCGGTGTTGTCGGGCAACGCCTGGTATGTGCGCATCGCCGACGGCACGTACTACTTCTACGGCCACATGTCGCATTTCGCTGATGGCTTGAAGCTCGGTGACACGGTGACGCGTGGACAGGTGATCGGCTACGTCGGCGACACGGGCAACCCGGGCCCGGGGAACTATCACCTTCACTTCGAGGTGCATCCCAAGGGCGGGGACGCCGTGGATCCGTACCCGCTGTTGACGATCCCGAAGTCGTGCACGGTCGTCGCCTGATCCACTTCTCGGAGATTCTCGGTCACATCGACGCCAAGTAGTCTCGGGGCGTGAGCATCGCCGTCGCGCTGGAAGAACTGCCCGCCAAGCTGTCGGAATATCCGTGGTGCTACCTGGTGACCAGTGGCGAGGAGCGACCGCATCTGCTGGCGGTCAAGCCGTCGTTGGTGAAGTCCGGGCTGCGGTGCGAGACCGGTCATTCCAGTCGGGCCAACGTGGTGCGCAACCCGTTGGTGGTGTTGATGTTCCCGCCGTCGCAACCCGACGGCATGTCGTTGATCATCGATGGCGAGGCCGAGGTGAACGGCGACGGTGTGATCGTGACGCCGACGTGGGCCGTGCTGCACCGTTCTGCCGTGTGAGGATGCTGATCGCTAGCTAGATGTGGGCGATGTCGATTCCGAACGCTGACTGGAACGCGGCGTAGTAGTCGGTGTCGTCGACGTGGGTGCCCAGAGCCACCCACGCTTCGTCGGTCATCGCCTCGCGGCCGGCGATCACCTCCGGCCCGCCCCAGCTGACGGCGTAGCGCAACTGCGGTGTTTCGGTGGTGACGGCGTGATGGATGAGTCGGGCCACCTCGAACGGGTCGGTGGCCCGCGCGTGGCCCGCTGCGTAGAACTGGAAGAGCCGTCGGTAGTGGGGGTCGTACGCGCCGCTCTGGTTCGGGGCATCGATGTTCTTGGCAAAGATCGCGCTCCTGGTGACACCCGGCTCGATGATCGCGACGCGAATTCCGAATGGCGCCAACTCCTGGGCCAAGCCTTCGCTCAGTCCCTCGAACGCCCACTTCGACGTGACGTACGGCGATTGGGCGATGGCGGCAAAGCGGCCGGCGACCGAGGTGATGTTGACGATGGCGCCATCGTGCCGGGCGCGCATGCCTGGCAGGACCTGTTGTAGGCAGCGGACTGCGCCGCACAGGTTGACGTTCATCACGTCGAGGTACGTCGACGCCGGGCACTCTTCGGCGACTGCATTCCCACCGACACCGGCGTTGTTGACCAACACGTCGACCTGGCCGTCGGTCGACTCGAGGATCTGCGCGAAGCCGGCGCGGACCGACTCGTCGTCGGCCACGTCGAGTTCGACGAGGTTGATCTCGACGCCGGCGTCAGCCGACATCGCCTGCAACTTCGCTGCCCTGTCGACGCTGCGTACGGTGCCGTAGACGGTGTGGCCCTGTTGAGCGAGGTGGATGGCGGTTGCCCGGCCGATGCCGCTGTTGGCGCCGGTGACGACGGTGTTGGTCATGCAGCCATGGTAAGTCGCTGCACTCAGGCGACCTCAAGAGGAGCGAAGCCTTCGAACCAGATCGCGTCGGGGTCGCATGCAATCGCCAGGCTCTGCACGCGCTCGTGGTCGACCAGCAAGATGTCGAGCAGTTGCAGGCCCTGCAGCATGTGGATCCGTCGAAGCTCGAAGTAGCCGATGCGGTCGTCGGGACCGGGCGGTGCGTTGGGTACGTGATCGGCGACGCAGATCATCATCGTCTGCGAGAACGGCACCTCGAGGCCGGGCCCATCGCACCATCCGACGAACAGGCCGAGCTCGGTTGGTGGGTCGGCGAACATGGCGGTGACCTGGCGTCGCTCGTCGAGCAAGGTCATCACCTCTTTCTGGACCGGCATGTCGAGCACGCCAGACGCCAGGTTGGCTGCATCGGCGAACTCGCGGATGACCAGTGGTTCATCAGGATTGGGCAGCCACACATAGCAGGGTTGATCACCGAACTGGATGTCGATGACCTGCCTGCGGCTACGCAGGTGGGGGCGGCGAAACGTCATGAGTTCCTCCCGAACGAAGGATGGAGTTGTGGTTCGGGGGAAGCCGCTGTGGCGGACCCTATCGGCGGTGCCAGCGCGTTGCGACCCGACTTCCGAGTTCCAAGAGAGGCCATGCGGCGGCGATGAACGCGGCCGCCATCCCGTACGCCCACAGGGAGGTTCGGGGCAGCTCGAACAGGTCACGGGTCCACGGCGTGGCGAACGCCAGGGCGAACAGGGCCACCATGGTGATCACCAGCACGGCTCGTAGGCGGTTCAGCGGGCGAGCGACGCGGTAGAGGTTCATCAGCGCCACCGAGCCGGCCACCAACACCGCCACGGTGCGTGCATGGTCGGCGTCGATCGCCCCATCGAGCTGGGCGATCGCGAACACGCTCATCGTGACGATGGCGATCACCAGGCCGGCCGGCACCGCTCGGCCGAGCACCCGACGAAGGAACCCTTCGCTGACGCGCTGGTCGTTGGGCTCGAGGGCAAGAAAGAACGCCGGCAGCCCGATGGTGAACCAACTGAGGATCGACAGGTGGATGGGCCGCAGGGGATAGGCCACCGCGACGACACCGGTGATGACCGAGAGCACCACGGAGTACGCGGTCTTGGCCAGGAACAGACTGGCCACCCGCTCGATGTTGTTGATCACTCGACGACCTTCGGCGACGACTGCCGGCATCGCCGAGAAGTTGGAGTCCATCAACACCAGTTGGGCAACGCCACGGGTTGCCTCACTGCCCGAGGCCATCGCCACGCCGCAGTTGGCGTCCTTCAGCGCCAGCACATCGTTGACGCCGTCACCGGTCATCGCGACGGTGTGACCTCTCGACTGCAGCGCGCCGACCATCGCCCGCTTCTGGTGCGGGGTCACCCTTCCGAACACGGTGCTGCCCTCCACGGCATCGGCGAATGCTTCGCTGCCTGCCTCCGGCATCGTCGTCGCGTCGATGTTGGCTTCCCAGCCGGTCAAGCCCGCGCGCCGGGCGACCGCGCCGACCGTGACGTTGTTGTCGCCGCTGATCACCTTCACGGTCACGCCCTCAGCAGCGAAGTACTTGAAGGTGTCGGGTGCGTCGGCGCGCACGATGTCTTCCAGCAGTACGAGCGCGACCGCGGTCACAGCGGGCAGCGTTGCGTCGTCGCCGTCGGCGAACGTGCCAGCGGCGGTTGCCAACACCAGTACGCGTTGCCCCAATTGGGCGTGGGACTCCACGGTTGCTTGTATCTCGCCCGCGTAGCCGGATGTCAACACGTTCTCGGGCGCGCCCAGCACCCAACTGCCCTGGTCGGCAAACGTCATGCCGCTCCACTTGCGAGCCGACGAGAACGGCACCCGGCCGGTGACGGTCCACGACGTCGCCTCGTGGTATGCGTTCTGCAGCGCGCGCGAGGTCGCGTTCGGGTCGGGATCGAGTTGCGACAGCGCGGCGAGCGCCGCGTCGATGCCGGCTCGGTCGGCCGAGTCGATGACCTCCACGTCGGCAAGGGCGAGCATGCCCTCGGTGATCGTGCCGGTCTTGTCGACGCACAACACGTCGACGCGGGCCAGCACCTCGATCGCCGGAAGCTCTTGCACGAGGCACCGATGTCGGGCGAGCCGGACCACGCCGACGGCGAAGGCAACACTGGTGAGCAGCACCAGACCTTCTGGCACCATCCCGACCAGGCCGGCGACGGTGCTGATGATCGACTGCTGCCAGCCTTCGTCGCGGCGCAGGAACTGGCTGCTGGCAAGCAGCAGACCGACCGGGATGATGAGGTAGCCGACCCAGGTGACGATCAGGTTGACGTCGTTGCGCAGCGGCGAATTGACCAGCGTGAAGCGCCGGGCTTCCTCGGCGAGCTTGACGGCGTAGTTCTCGGCACCGACCTTCGTCACCACCATGCGGCCCGTGCCGGCGACCACGGCACTCCCGCTCAACACGTCGTCACCGTCGTCTTTCACCACCGGATCGGCCTCGCCGGTCAGCAACGATTCGTCGATCTCCAGGTTCTCGTTCGTCAACACCACACCGTCGGCAACGACCTGCGCGCCGGTGCGCAACTCCACCACGTCGTCGAGCACCAACTCGTGGACTTGCAGCTCGGTGACCTTGCCGTCGCGCACCGCATGGGCGCGTGGCGCATTGACGACCCGCAGCCGGTCGAGCACGCGCTTGGCACGGAGCTCTTGCACCACGCCGATCACGCTGTTGGCCACGATCACGCCACCGAACAACGCATCCTTCGGTGACCCCGCGGCGATGACCAGTGCGGCCAGGATCGCGACGATGAGGTTGATCGGTGAGAACACGTTGCCGCGCACGATCTGGCCGACGCTGCGTGTCGGCGCGTTGGGCACGAGATTCGTCAGGCCCCGGCTCACACGGTCGGCCACTTCGGCGCCGGTCAAGCCGGTCGCTGGATCGGGATGTCGGTCGGGCACGCGGAGACGCTACCCGGGCCGAGGCCGACGGGTGCTCGGGCTAGCGTTTCACCGTGGCCCTCGCCGATGAGAAGTACGTGCTGTTGACGACCTTCCGCAAGAACGGCGATGCAGTGGCGACGCCGGTGTGGATCGCGCCATTGCCGGACGGCGCGGCTGGCTTCACGACCGAGGACACGTCGGGCAAGGTCAATCGCATTCGCAACAATTCATCGGTCAAGGTGCAACCATGCAGCATGCGCGGCAAGGTCGCACCCGGCTCGACCGCATTGCACGCGACGGCGGAAGTGTTGTTGGGCGATGCCGCCCGCCCCGTGCGTTCGGCGATCCGCCGGAAGTACCGCATCGTGATGCTGTTGCTGAGCGCCAGCGATCTCGTCCGCAAGCTGTTCCGGCGCGCCGAGGCGCCCGAGTGCGCGATCCGCCTGCGGTTCGACGGGTGACCCGGTAGCCGGAGCGGCTCACTGGGCGTCGTGGAAGATGAGACCCAGGGCGTGGCGACGTCCGGTGCGAACGACGCTGAGGCTGTGACGCATCGGTGCCGATGCCTACCCGCGCTGAGTGCGGATGGGAGGATCGCGGGTCGTGAAGACGAGACCGTGACCGCGAGAGATCGAGGTCGCGGTCGCCCGTGATTGTGCCCGAGGTCGTTGCTCGGCAACCACGAACTTCCGAGCCACTCGTGGAGCGTGTCGGGCCACGGCGCCGGCTGACCTCGTCGTTCGGCCCATTGGCGGGCGACCGGAAGCAGGTGCGGCCAGATCGCCGCTCGCAGTTCGCCGACGACGATGATGGGCACGATGGTCACGAGTAGCACGGTATGCACTGGTCGAGGCTGCACATGATGAAGGGACCGAGATGACCGAAGAGGAAGCGTTCAAACAACTCGCTGTCGAGGCGTTGGGGGGATTCGGCTGGACTCTGACGGTGAAGAGATCGCCGACTACGACAGCGTGATGGCCGTGTTCAACCGGCTCCTGCCGTGGTGGAACGGGCTCGATCAGTTCACACGCGACCTCGTCAGCGATTTTGATCTCGCCGACGGGCTGTGGAGGGCGGGCTGGATGTACGAATGGCCGGGGTTGTACACGAAGCCCCTAGCGATCCCACGTTGCAACAGCGACAGTCGGGCATGCTGAAGGACATGAAGTCGAAACTGATTGTGCTCGTGGCCATGGCGATGGTGATGAGCTCGTGCGGCGGCACCGAGAAGGCGGGCACGTCGACGCCGTCCAGCGCCTCGATGCCTGGCGTATCTTCGACGCCGTCCACTGGCGCCGCCGTCGTATCGACGCCATTGATCGACTCCGGCCGGGTCAGTGACGCGGCGATCGCTGCGATGGTCGATGACAGTGGCACCGTGAACGAAACGTTGCGGAAGCAGGTCGTCGGCGCGATCCTCGCGCTGCCGGAGGATCAGCAACTCGCGGTGCTCGGCGATCTGTCGTTACGTGCGGAGCTCGAGATTGCAACGACATCGGGGCTCGAGACGGCGATCGGTAGCCGGGCATCGACCGAGGCCGCGTTGCGCGGGGCGTGGGCGCAGATCGGTACGCAGGTCGCAGCCGTCGATCCGTCCGCTCCGCTCGAGCCGGCGACACCTCCCGCCGGGCTGCGCCGAGTCGCTGCGCCGTCAGCCGGGGCCGTCGGTGCACTGGGCATCATGATGGGGTTCTTCGGGCTCGCCGCTACAGCGGATGCGATCGTTTCAGCGGCGAACAACATGAGCCCCGATGCCTACGAAGAGCACCCTTCGGACGGTTCGCTCATCACCGGCGCGTTGGAGCAATCGTCGATCGAGCTGGAGTTCAACGGCAAGCAGGACGGCGTCGATGTGGCCTTCAAGGCAAGTGCAGTCGTGCATCCCTGCCCCACGGCCGACGGGTCGTTCGACATCGAGGCGTCGATCGACACCAGGACGAGCAAGGGCGGCGTGGGGCAGAACGCGACGATCGACCTGAAGATCAACGGCCATACCGACGACGACGCCAAGATCGCCGACGTCAACATCGACAACCACACCCAGTGGGCCGACTTCGGCGGCGGTCAGGGACAGTTCATCGACTTCACCTTCTCGGGTGCAACCGGTCTCGACAAGTTCGCCCTCAATCGCACGGGTGGAATCGTGACGAAGGACTTCGTCTCGATGTCCGTGGTGATTGCAGCGGCGTTCGGGAGCATGTTGGCGACCAAGTACATCGAGGCCTCTGAGAAGGCTTGGTCGTCGGGTCGCTGTGTGAAGTTGGAGCCGACGGCCAGCCCGGGCCCGAAGGGTTTGAAGCCGTCAGCCACCTCGGAGATCACCGCAGCACCCCGCAGCAAGATCGATGGTGGTCCGGTCGGTGGCACGGTCACCGCGGCCCTCACCGCGGGCGGCGCCAGTGTGGAGCCGGTGTCGACGAAGGTGCCCGCCGACGCGACGTTCAATTACCTGGCGCCCGACGAGCCGAACAAGAGCGGCACGGTGTCGCTGGAGGCCCGCTCGAAGCGCGGTGTCGCCAAGGCCGACATCACCCTCGACACCGCTGCCCAGAACGCCTACATCGTCGTTGGCGGGTTGGAGGACTTCCAGGTCAACCAGACGGTGTGCGACATCATGGGCCCGTTCGAGTTGGTCAGCCCCGGCGTGGCCACGATGAATCTCTCCGGCGGGTTGAGCGGCACGTACTCGGCCACTGGCGTGTTCAACCTCAGCTACACCGGCGAGTACACCATCGACCTCCCGAACGGGCCCGGCCAGCCGGGAACGATGACGGGTTCCGGCGGCGGTTCGATCGCCAATCAGGCCGGGAGCGGCACGGAGACCTACACCCTCACGCCCACGACGTGCTGATCGGCGATCACGACCGTCAGTCGGCCTGACCACCGCGCGATACTCGTCGCCATCCCATCCCCAACGAGGAGCTCACGATGACCACTCGTCTCAATCCCTACCTCTCGTTCCGCGATAGCGCCCGCGAGGCCATGGACTTCTACCAGTCGGTCTTTGGCGGAGAGCTGACGAGCGCCACGTTCGCCGAGTTCCACTCCAGCGACGACCCTGCCGAGCAAGACAAGATCATGCACTCGATGCTCGAAACCCCGAACGGTCTGGTGCTGATGGCCGCTGACACGCCGAACAGCATGGAGCTGTCGTCGGGCAACAACTACTCGGTCTCGCTCAACGGTGACGACGACGCCCAGCTGCGCGGGTATTGGGAGAAGCTGTCGAGCAGCGGCACCGTGACGATGCCGCTCAACAAAGCCCCATGGGGCGACAGCTTCGGTATGTGCTCGGACCAGTTCGGCATCACGTGGATGGTGAACATCACCGGTTCGACTTCGTAGCGTGGAACCGTCCGAGGAGATCCGTCGCATCACCCACCG
>JANPOJ010000270.1:0-2150 GCA_031427935.1 Ilumatobacteraceae bacterium
GTTTTGATTGCAAGCCAGCTAGCTTCGCGAGAGCAATGCCTTGCGCGCCAGATTCGAACTTGGCTCCTCGTGTCAAACGAACGGTATCGACCGCAGCGAGGTCCCAAGCGATCACCTCTTCTGCATCACAGTAGTCGGAAATATTTAATGTTGTCATTTTTATTCCCTTTGAGTTTAACCACAGTCCTTTATCGAATTGCGCTGCAATCGCTAATGAAGTTTCTTCAAAAAATCACTGCCCCCAACCCCAAATCGGGGTCAGAGCACGATCTACCGAACTCGTCGATTTGCGCCTCTTTCCGGTAATCGCGATCTGGCCCCCATTTGGGCTTGGAGTCGCTAATTTTTAACTGCCCCTGCAAGCCGAAACGACCGCACTTAAGGCGCACCGCCCAATGGAGGCGCTGCAGTTGCTCAAGGACGGCGACTTCGGCGGGGCCCGCAAGGGGTTCGATCTCGCTGCCGGTTTGTTGGGGGGCGCCGGCGACGACCTCGATGCACCGTGGGCCCAGCCGGCGCGGCTCATCCCCGTAGTTGCCCAACATCGCCGCGCAGCATCCGACCTCGCCAAGACCGCGGCATCGGTGTCGATCACGATCTCCGACGTGTTGAGCGAGATCGACTTCGATCGGCTGCGCATCGTCAACGGCACGATCGACATCGCCGCGATCACCGCGCTGCAAGATCCATTGGCACGGCTGAACGCTGCGCTCGAGGATCTCCATTCGACGGTCAATGCAGTCGACAGCCCATGGTTGGTGCAACCGGTTCGATCCCGGTTGGAGACCTTGAGCGATCAGATCGACAAGCAGGAGAGCGAAGGTGATCGCGCCTCCACCGCCGTGCAGCGAGCGCCGGCCATGCTGGGCGCCAACGGCAAGCGGGTGTACTTCATCGCCTTCACCACGCCGGTCGAGGCACGCGGCCTCGGCGGGTTCATGGGCAACTGGGCGGAGGTGACGATCGACCACGGGCACATCTCGGTAACCGGCTTCGGGCGCACGGCCGACCTCGCTGTCGCCGGCGACACCGAGCACTGGGTGCGCATCACCACCTCGCCACATTTCCCCGACGTGGCCAAGTCGATCGCCGATGGCTACCCCGCCTACAGCGGCCACCCGGTCGACGGCGTGTTCGCCATGGATGTGTACACCGTCGCCGCGTTGATGAAGCTGACGGGCCCCATCGATCTGACGACCATCACCCAGACGGTGTCGGCCGACAACGCCGCCAAGTTCTTGCTCAGCGACCAGTACTCCGCCGTGCAGGATCGCGCCGAGCGCATCGACTTGTTGGAGGAGGTGGCCAACACCACGATCTCGCGGCTGCTGTCGACCTCGCTGCCCGCCCCACCCGACCTCATCAAGTTGCTCAGCCCATTCGCCGGACAGGGCAGGCTGGTCGGCTGGTCACCGAATGCAGATGAGGAGGACCTGTTCGAGCGCATGCGCATGTCGGGCGAGCTCCCCCAGTTCGACGGCGGCGACGCCTTGGCGGTCGTGATCGACAACGTGGGCAACAACAAGATCGACTACTACCTCACCGGCGAGCAGTCGTACACGGTTGACACCGACCCGAGGGATGGAAGCGCGATCGCGACGCTCGACATCACGCTGCACAATGGGGCGCCCCCCGGTGCGACCGAGCCGGCGATCGTGTTCGGCAACTCCGAAGGCGCACCGCCGGGCAGCAACGTGATGCAACTGCACGTGTATTCGGCGCTGACGGTGGCCAGCGTGATCGTCGACGGCCAGAGCCATCCTGTCGACGCGACGGGTGAAGATCACGGTTACAAGGTGTCGACCCTTGACCTGGTTGTCGCCGGACAATCCACGATGCAGATCAGCGTGCAACTCGTCGGCACGCTGGACCTCACCAACGGCTATCACCTCGTGCTCCGCAACGCAGCGTCCGTGAGCCCGATGGACACCAAACTCGTCGTCGACGAAGCCATCGTCGAAGACCTCGGAGCCCAAGCCGGCGTGCTTCGGATCGGGGGGTAGGCGATGGCGCCGAAGGCGCTTGGTAGCGTCGGCCTCTATGTCGAGCTGGGCGGAGGCGATCTGAGGTGAGGGTCGTCATCGTCCACAACCGCTACAGGTCCGCGCAACCGTCGGGCGAGAACCGGGTCGTCGAATCCGACATCGTGG
>JANPOJ010000271.1:0-1503 GCA_031427935.1 Ilumatobacteraceae bacterium
TGGACGGCGAAGGTGCCAACTCCTCCCGCCGCGCCGTTGATCAACACCTTCTGTCCTGCTTGCAGCTTCCCCTTGTCGCGTAGCGCCTGAAGCGCGGTGAGTGCGGCGATGGGTACGGTCGCGGCCTGCTCGAACGTCACGTTGGCGGGCTTCGGCGCGATCTTGTCCTCGGCCGCGGTCGCGTACTCGGCCAGGCTCCCCAACGCGCCACCGAAGACCTCGTCGCCGGGCTGCACGCGTGTGACCTTGGTGCCGACCGCTTCCACGGTTCCGGCCACGTCGGTCCCGATGGTCGTGCGCTTCGGTTTGCGGAGCCCGGCCTGGAGCCGCGCGATGTACGGGGTGCCGGTCATGTCATGCCAGTCGACAGGATTGACCGATGCGGCGTGGACGCGGATCAGCACACGGTCGTCACCATCGACCGTCGGCTGGTCGACTTCTTGCAGTTCGAGCACCGAGGGCGAGCCGTAGTGATGCCGCACGATTGCTTTCATGCCGCCATTCTTGTCAGCGGACGCGAAGGTACGCCTCACGCAGCACGCTCGACTCGAGTTCCAAGTCGTTCAACCGAGACTTCACCAGGTCGCCGATGCTGATCATTCCGGCGAGCTGTCCGTTCTCCATGACGCACAAGTGGCGCACGCGGTGTCGTGTCATCACGGCCATGAGATCGTTGACCCGATCGTCAGGGGAACACGTGATGACGTTGCGCGTCATGGACTCGCCGACCAGGCCGGTCGACACCCCAGCGCCGAAGCGCGCCAACGATTCGACGACGTCGCGCTCCGAGAGGAGACCGACGACGTCACCCTGGTCATTCAGCACAACCAACGCTCCGATGCGATGAGTGGACATCCGCTCGGTTGCCATCCGCAGCGTGGCAGTCGGCCAGATCGTGTGGACGGTGGCCCCCTTGTCCTGCAGGATCTCCGTGACCTTCATCGTGCCCCCTCGATTGTGAGGTGTGTCAGCCCAGTATGGGCGTGTTTCGTGAGCCTTTCAAGCAGATCCTTCGAGTGCCGAGAGGCGCGCGCGGGTGTCAGTGCGGGCGAGCCGGCGAAGTGTCGACTCGTGGACGTGGCGGGCGACGGGACCGCGTCGATTCGGGTCCATGGCGTTGGGCCCCATCACCTCCACGTCGGCCTCTGTCGGTTGGAACGCGACGACCGGCACGCCGCGGCGACGCAGACGCAACGCTTCGGCGTCGAGCAACGCCCCAGACCATCGTCGCACGATCGATGCAGCAGATCCGCTGAGCCGGCGACCGGTCAGCGACATCGGTGAGCTGATGATCACGAGGTCGAGATCCTCACCGATCAGCACGTCGGCATTCGTGGGGGAGTGCACGCCGCCATCCACGAACAGCTCGGCATCGATCGTGACCGGACTGAAGAACCCAGGGATCGCACAAGACGCGGCGACAGCGTCGGGCAGCGGCGGTCGCGGCTCGCTCTTTCCGAACGCGAACCGTCGGCCGTCATCCTGGCGAACCGCGCACAGCCA
>JANPOJ010000272.1:0-1657 GCA_031427935.1 Ilumatobacteraceae bacterium
GCCGGCCACGCATAAGCGCCGTTCTGGCGCGGTGGGCGTGAGGTGCCGGCCCGTCGTTCTGCGCTCGCCGTTCTGGGCGCACGATATGGGCGGATCGCGTATTCCACCGCCGACACAGATCGACGCTCCTATGTTTGTCAAGGTGTTTGTTGCCGGTGTTTCGGGCAGGCCAGTGATGGGCCACTCGTGTGAGGGCAGGCTCTTATCAGGCCACGGGGTTCCGGCGGTGGTGTGCGGTGGCGGGACGGCATGTCGTTCGAAGGACAACCCGAAGGTGTCAGGCAGTTCTTGGGCCAGTCCCGTCACCGCGTTCTTGTCAGCGCGGTAGCGCTTTGAAGATCTCTCGGGCGACGTAACGCTAGAGGCAACGGATGATGTAACGCTTCGATTTGCCCTGCTCGAGTCGTCGTTGCATGTAGGCGATGGTGCGTGGTTCGTGTTGTCCGAGGCGTGTGATCACGATCCGCCAGATGGCGTTGTTGGCGTGTCGGTCGCCGGCGTCGTTGAGCCGGAACTGGTTGACGGTGAGACCGCTCGTGGCTGGGATCGGAGCGATGCCACAGAGCATCGCCCACTTCGCTTCGGTGGTGATTCGCTCGACGTTGTCGCCGGCGGTGACGAGCAGCACGGCGGCGGTGTCGGCACCGACGCCGTAGATGTTCAACAGTTCCGGTGCGGCAGCTTTGACCAGTGGTGTGATCTGTTCATCGATCGCGTCGAGCTCGTCATCGAGGGCATGAACTCGTCGGGCGAGGATCACCGCGGCGGTCTTCACACCGTGCAGGGCGATGTCGCCACCGGGTCTTGGGCGAAGCTTTGCGGCCTCGTTGACCAGCTGTGTTGCGCTCAACGAGCCGAGTCGGGCGCGGAGTTCGTCGGGGGCGGTGAACATCAAATGGCGGAGCTGGACGATGGTGCGGATCCGTGTCGAACGAGCCGATCGTTTAGCGACCAGCAACGCCCGCAACGCTTCAGCGTGACCGTCAGCGGACTTGGCGTGCCCTTCGCAACGACCCGACAGCGCACCACGCGCCGCCTCGACCGAGTCGAGCCGATCACTCTTGCCCTGCTTGCGTCGCTTCTGGCGCTCCGGTCGGTCAACCTCGATCACCACCACACCAGCGACATGGAAGTGTCGGGCGAGACCGGCCCCATAGGCGCCGGTGCCCTCGATCCCGACACGTTCGATCGACCCGAACCCGGCCATCCACAACGACAGCGATCGATGCCCGTCAGCAGTCGTCGGGAACGATTCGACACCCAGCAGACCGCCGTTCATGTCGACCACCGCGGCGACGTTGACATCGCGATGCGTATCCACCCCACCAACGACGTGACGCGCTGAATCTACGATGACCATCCGGCCACCCCTTTCTAAGTTGAGGGGCAGGCACGCACGTCCCGTGAAGGAGACCAGTGACCGAGCCGCTGTTACTGCAGCAACTCGAGTCGCCCTCCGGAACGGGGCGTGTCGAACCCCGAAGTCAGATCAGCCTGACAGCCCCCGCCCTCAACGAACGGGATACCAACCAGCCGTCACCCATTCTCACTGGCAGTTCTGGCGCGGGCGGGCTGTGTCGAATCAAGGTCGTACGATGGTGCAATCGACGACAACGATCTTGACTCTGGTGGCTCTGCACCGAGGACGAGAGGCGGG
>JANPOJ010000273.1:0-6575 GCA_031427935.1 Ilumatobacteraceae bacterium
GGCACCGGCGAGTTGATCGACATGGCCCTCGATGCCGGCGCGAAGAAGATCATCGTGTGCCTCGGGGGGTCGGCGACGACCGACGGAGGGTACGGCGCGGTCCGCGCCATCCAGACACCGCATCGCCTCCGTGGTGTGAAGCTGCTGGTCGCCTGCGACGTGCGCACCCGGTTCGTCGACGCGGCGGAGGTGTTCGGGCCGCAGAAAGGTGCATCCCCGGCGCAGGTCAAGTTGTTGACCGGTCGCCTGCGGCGGTTGGCGCAGATCTACCAGCACGACTACGGGGTCGACGTGCGCGACATCGACGGCACCGGTGCCGCGGGTGGAATCGCCGGGGCCCTCGTCGCCCTCGGCGGTCAGCTCCTACCGGGGTTCGACCTCGTTGCCGACGAGCTCGACCTCCACGACGCGATCGACGCCGCCGACGTGGTGATCACCGGCGAGGGCTATCTCGACGAGCAGAGCTTCGAGGGCAAGGTCGTGGGTGGCGTGCAAGCGCTGGCAGTGGATGCGGGCAAACCGGTCGGGGCAGTCGTGGGCGATGCCGCGCCGGAGGTGGCGACGCGCATCGACAACGTCAGCCTGGTCGACGAATATGGAACCGAGCGGGCGCTCCACGAACCGCTGTGGTGCATCGAGCGCGCCGCAGCGACGCTGCTGCAGCGGCTTACGGCGCAGCGCTAGACGACGTTGCCCCGGCCACTGACGAAGCGGTCGTGTCGGCGCCGGTCATCTGCGCCAGCGTCTTGCCGGCCTTGTCGTCGCCCAGCAACACGACGACCGTGTTGTCAGCGAGCAGCGTGGGGTCGGCGAGTAGCACCGGCGTGGGGATGATCTCGATCGAGGTGACACCCATCAGCTGAGCGACCGACTGGGCCACAGCCTGAGCTTGCACATCGCCGTCGAGGTACTGCACCTTGGTCAACGGCTCTTTGGTCGCGCCGTTGGTCGGCTCGCCCATCGTGAACTGATTCCCGGCCAGCGCGGTGCTGAGAGTCGCGGCGACCTTGTCCTGATGCGAGGAGTTGACCACGATCACCTTCGCCCCGGTGGTCTGCGGTGTGAACACCGTGGCTTGGGGCTCGGTCGGCGTCGGCGGGAACGTGCTGGACGTCAGCGGGTCGGCGATCGTCGCAGTCGGCAGTGTGGTAGCTGTCGCCTTGACATCGTCGCTGCGGATGTTCTTGAGGATCAGGAACCCGACCACGACCGCGGCAATCGCGATCACGATGGCAAGCGTCGAGCCCATCGGGGAGGCGCCGCTGCCCGAGCGCTTCGGCGGACGGCTCGGCTGTTCGTTACTCATATGTGCTCCCTCATGGTCCCCCGGCTAGTCACCACTGGCCGCGCCTTCAATCATCTCACGACGACGACGCTCGCGATGACGCCGGAGGCGACGAACCGTGAGCGGATCGAATTCCAGGGCAGCCGGGTGGTCGATCACCTGGTTGACCTCGAGATTGTATTCCTCGACCGAGCAGGCGAACCGCGCCCTGATGGCGTCGTAGCGGTGCTCGTCGAGTGTGAACCACGACGACTCGAAGCGGATGATCGCCTGATCTCGTTCGCTGAGTGTTGGAGTTCCGTCAGTCACGAGGTCAAGCCTTGCCGGTGGAGGAGGGTCATTACAAGGACCCCCCTACTAATGTCTCGTCGATGCCCTCGGCGAGCCGCCCATTCCTCATCGGCGTCGCCGGTGGAACGTGTGCCGGCAAGACCATGATCTGCGAGCGGCTCGCCGCCCTGGCAGGCGAAGATCACCTCGCTCTCATCCGACTGGACTCGTACCAGGTCGACCACTCGCAGCAATCGCTCGCCGAGCGGGCAGCGACGAACTATGACCATCCCGATGCCTACGACTGGCCGCTGCTCAACGAGCACCTCGCCCTGCTGGTCGCCGGCGAGTCGGTGACGTCGCCGACGTACGACTTCTCGGTCCACAATCGCGGCGAGGCAATGAAGCTGCTGCGCCCGGCTCCGGTCATGGTCGTCGAAGGCATCCTCGTGCTGCACGACCCGTCGCTGCGCGAACACTTCGACCTGAAGGTGTACGTCGACGCCGACGCGGACCTGCGGTTCATCCGTCGGCTACAACGCGACGTCGTGGCGCGTGGCCGCACACCCGACAGCATCATCGAGCAGTACATGACGACGGTGCGACCGGGCCACGAACAATTCATCGAGCCGAGCAAGCGCTACGCCGACGTGATCATTCCCTGCGGCGGCGAGAACGAACCCGCGATGCAGCTGCTGCTGGCGCTGGTTCGCGATCTGACTTGTCCTGGCTGACCCGTCAGACCACCGCGGTCATGCCTCCGTCGACGTAGAGGATCTGGCCGTTGACGTAGCTCGACGCGTCGCTCGACAAGAACACGATCGCCCCACCGAGCTCGTCGACGTGTCCCCATCGCCCGGCAGGTGTGCGTTGCGCGACCCACGCCGAGAACTGCTCGTCGGCGACCAGCGCCGACGTCAACTCGGTAACGAAGTAGCCCGGCGCGAGCGCATTGACCTGGATGCCGAGCGGCCCGAGGTCAGCGCACATCCCGCGCGTCAGCATCTTCAGCCCGCCCTTGGTCGCCGTGTACGGGGCGATCGTCGGTCGACCGAGCTCGGATTGCACGGAGCAGATGTTGACGATCTTGCCGCGGCCCCGCCCCACCATGTGCCCGGCGACCGCCTTGCCGACCGTGAACGCGGCGACGAGATTGACCTCGATCAGCCGCCGGAAGTCATCGACGGAGTAGTCCAGCAGCGGCGCGCGCTTCTGCAGCCCGGCGTTGTTGACGAGCACGCCGATCGGCCCGATGTCGCGCTCCATCGAATCGACGGCCGCGACGACGGCATCGGGATCGCACACATCGAACGCACGGCAATGGACGGTGAGACCTTCGGCTCGAAGTTCGTCGGCGGCCGCGAGGAGAACGGACTCCGTTCTCGCGTTCAGGATCACCTCGGCGCCTGCGTTGCCCAGAGCACGAGCGAGCGCCAGGCCGATGCCGCGACTCGAACCGGTCACCAGCGCGATGCGACCAGAAAGGTCGAACGGCGATGGGCTCATCGAGCGCGCCCGGCGGCCGAGAGATCGTCACGCACGATCACGCCGTCCTTCATCACCAGATCGATGCGCTGGCGATCCTGCAGCACGGCGATGTTGGTCAGTGGGTCGCCGTCGACCACGATCAGGTCAGCCAGCCAACCTGGGCGCAACTGCCCCAACTCATGGCCACGGCCCATCATCGCCCCACCGTGGCTCGTGGCAGCGACCAGTGCCTCAGCCGGCGAGAACCCGAACAGGTTGACGAACAGTTCGAGGTCGCGTGCGTTGCGGCCTTGCGGCGTGCACGCCAGGCCGTAGTCGCCACCGGGCACGATGCGCACGCCGCGTCGATGCAATTCCTGCATGTTCCCCGCAGTGGTCTCGAGCTCCTCCTCGAGATCACGACGGCCCTGCCGTGTGAGGTGCAGGCCGTACTTATCGCCTTCGTGCAGATATGCGTACGGGAATCCGACGGCCGGCGCGACGAACACGGTGTCCTTCACCGATTCGATCATGTCGAGCGCCTCCGAATCGGCGAGAGCAGCGTGATAGATGATGTCGACCCCGTGCCTGACACACATCTTGACGGAGCCCGCGCTGGTGGCGTGGCCGGCCACACGTCGCCCTCGGCCGTGGGCGACCTTCACGACCGCAGCGAGCTCGTCGTCGTCGATCAAGGTCGTGTGCGCGCCCGCGCCCATGTCGCCCCAATCGCGATCGCCCGACACGTTGACCTTGAAGATGTCGACGCCTTCACGTGCAAAGCGCCGGGCAGCCAGGCGGAACGCCACGGGCCCGTCGCAGATGCATGCAAACCGCGCCCCTTCTGGGATCGGGAAGTGGGCCTGGTCGAGGTCACCGAGGTTGCCGGTGGGGGTGATCTCCTGGCTCGCCGCCAACATCCGCGGCCCGACGATCTGCCCGGCATCGATGGCATTGCGCACCACGACGTCGAGCCTCGGCTTCGACGCCGCGGCGCTGACCAGACTGGTGAATCCATGATCGAGCAACAGCGCGGCGTTGGCGATCGCGGCAATCAGGTTCTCCTCGACCGGCATCAGCACGAGGTCCATCAAGCTGGCGACGTTGGTGAACGAGATGTGAGCGTGGCCTTCGACCAAGCCGGGTATCACGGTGCGGCCGTCGAGCTCGATGCGCCGTGCGTGTGCGGGTGGCTCCCACGATTCCGTGTCGGCAACGACGGCCTCGATGCGGTTCCCTGCGATCAACACGTCGGCCGGGTACAGCGGCTGCCCGCTGCCGTCGAAGACCATGCCGCCGCTGAGCAGGATCGGATGGTGAGAGTCGGCGACACCGATCTCTGCGATTCGGTCATCGGTCACTGATGAGCTCCTCCTCTTCGAGACGGCGTCTTCGCCGATCATACGATCGCCGCTCGGGCCAGGCGTCTGGTCGGGCGCGATTTCGGTACGAGGTCTACATTGAGCCGATGCGATCCCAGCCGGACTCGGCGACCCTCGACGGGTTGCTCGACGCCGAGGTGCGGCGCCTGATCGAGCAACGGTTCTGGGAGCCCGTGGAAGCGAGCGCCACCATCGAGGTCTTGCGGCACGACGAATGTTTTCTCTCGAACCCGACCGCACACCCCTCGATGTTCGCCGATCACGGCGTCGTGCACGTGCGCGACATCGCCGCTTCGTTCATCGGGCTGGCGACCACGGTGAACGGCCGGCTCCTCGCGGCACGGCCATCTGATCGCCAGACCTTCCTGCTCGCCTACGGGTTGCTCATCACCTATCTGCACGATACGGGCATGTTCGATCAGACACGCGAGGGTCGACGGGTGCACGCGGTCTTCGGTGCCCAGCTCGCGTTCAGCACGGCGGTGGACGACGTGATCGATCTCCTCGTCGGGGGCTCGGGGCCAGTCATCGATCGCCTGCAGAAGGTCGACGCGGACGCGCCTTTCCTCGTGCCGATCGACATGGTGTTGCGCGAGGTCATGTCGCTGACCGTGGCACACAGCAAGTCGACCGTGCCGCCCGCCGTGCTCGACGATCGTGCAGCGTTTCGCCGGTTGATGATGCGTTCGGTGTTCACCGACCTCGGGGCGCACAAGGCATCGGGGCGCACGCCGGATGCCGGCGAGGGGCCAATCGAGTTGTCGGTCAACATCGACCGCTACGACGACCCGATGACCGAGGCGTTCGTGTGGTTGGTGTCAGGAGCCGTCGAACACGAGCGCTTGGTCGACGACGTGATCGACGCCGTGCGGGTGCTGCGGGCGGCCGATGCCCTCCGGCAGCGGGGCACATCGCTGCGCACGGCCGCCGGCTACGAGATGTTCATCGCGGCCGCGACCGGAAGCGCCGTGTATGCCCTGCGCAACGCGGCCAACTCCCAACTCGTGCTGATGCGGTCCGACGACGAGAAGAGCTCGGGTGAGGCCAACGTTCGCGTCGCCGCGGTCACCGAGAACGGGCACCTGCGCATCGCGTTCCATCGTGGTGGCTTCACCGATGCCGGCGCCTGCGAGCGGGCAGCGCATGCGACGGCCGTGGTCGTTGGCGACATCCAGGCCGACGTGCTGCCCACGTTCTCCGCCGCTCGGCACGCTGCGGATCTTCCGCCCCCCATCAATAGGGCCACCGACATGCTCGTGCAGCTCGAGCGTCCGGCTGACCGGCCGGCGTTCGCCGACGAGGTCGCGGCCCACCTGCTGGCAATGCATCCCGATCTCGAAGGTCGGGTCGCCGTGGTGGCCGATGTCGAGGGCGCTGCCCCGATCGAGCGCGAGCGTTATCACCGGGCTCTGTCGGTGGCGTCGGGCTCGGCTCGAGCAGACGAGATCATCGAGGGGCTCGGTGCGCACGGCCTACGAGTCGGTGCAGTCGACGCGGTCGCCGCCTTCGAGGATGTGCGCATCGTTCAGCTGGACGCTGGTGAGGTGTTGGCCGCCGCCGGCTCGCCGTCCGCGTTCGTGTACGCGGCAACAGGGCCGGGTCTCGTCGTGCGCCCCCTCGGCGGCTACGCGACGCAACCCGTTGGCGCGTGGATGCTGGTCGGTGTCACTGGTGTCATCCGGCGTGCGGGTCGCAACAGCGACGTCGTGGCCGAGCAGGCGGTGGATGTCGTGCTGATCCCGGGAGAGCTCTACACACGCGAGTGGTTCCGCCCGTACGAACCGCACGAGATCGCCGGACTCCTCCGCGTGGAGCGGCAGTGACAAAGCTGATGCCGATCGTCAGCCGGGTTGCGACGCTGCACCGTGTCGATCTGTTCGCCGGCATCCCGGGACGAGTGCTCGTCGCGGTCGCCGCGGCGAGCGACGAGATGCGTGTCGATGCCGGGGCGACGATCATCGAAGAGGGCGCCATCGAGGACCACCTCTTCGTAGTCGTCGAGGGACGAGTGCGAGTCCACCGCGGCGCCGCGACGCTGGTCGAGTTGGGACCCGGGGCGATCGTCGGCGAGCTGGCCGTGCTGGTGCCCGAGCCGAGGTCGGCCACCGTGACCGCGCTCGAGCCCACTCATCTCCTCACGGTCCGCAAGCCGGTGCTCGACGAGCTCCTCC
>JANPOJ010000274.1:0-16356 GCA_031427935.1 Ilumatobacteraceae bacterium
GGCACCCGGATCGTCTGGAGTCAGGGCGATGTTGGCGGCGGTGGGGCGGTAGCAGCGGCGCGTCGTTGCCCCACGTGCCCGAGATGTTCGGGCGGAGTCTTCGCGAACCGGTTGTCGAGTTCGTGCGTACGTAGGTAGATGAGACAACACAAGTGGGAAGATGACCAACACCACATCATGCCCGACCCCCCGGCGCACGGTGACCAGTTCCCGACCCGCCCGATGACGTTGCTCGGCGTGTGGGCACACCCCGACGACGAGTCGTACCTCAGCGCGGTCTTGATGAGCCGCGTCGTGAAGGTCGGCGGGCGCGTCGTGCTGGCGAGCGCCACGCGTGGCGAGGCCGGTGGCTCGGGCGACACCGATGAGCTGGCGATGCTGCGCGAGCACGAACTGCACACGGCGATGGCAAGTCTCTGTGTGCGCGATGTGCGATTCCTCGATTACGGCGATGGTCGGTGCGCGTATGCCGATGCCGAGGAGGCGATCGAATCGATCATCGCACTGATCGAAGACGTTCGCCCCGACGTCATCGTCACCTTCGGCCCGGATGGGATCACCGGGCATCCCGACCACATTGCGGTCAGCATGTGGACCACTGCCGCGGCGGCCGCCGTGGGTCACGAACGACTGCTCTACGCGACCATGACCGACGACTTCATGCGCCGTCACGACTCCCTGCACTCCGACCTCGGAGTGTGGATGGGTGGCGAACCGCAGGCAGTCGACCCATCCGACCTCGCACTCCACGTCGTGCCCACGTCTCGCGAGCGCATGCTGAAGGGGCGTGCCTTGCGGGCTCATGCTTCGCAGGTCTCCACGCTGATCGACATGATCGGCGACGAGGCGTTCGACGACTGGTGGGTGGACGAGTTCTTCCGTCGTCCGACTGCCGATGAATGGGCCACCGCCGAGAGCCGCAGGACGTCATGGCTCGTCAGCTGACCAATCCGACCCACCGCGCTGATGTCGTCGTGGTCGGTGCGAGGTGCGCGGGCGCGGCGACGGCCTTGCTGCTCGCCTCGGCGGGGCACGAGGTGGTCTTGGTCGACCGCAGCGCCCTCCCCAGCGACACGTTGTCGACGCACGCCATCGCCCGCAGCGGCATGGTGCAGCTCAACCGATGGGGTCTGCTGCCGGCCGTGCTCGACGCCGGCACCCCGCCGATTCGCGAAGTCGAGTTCCACGCTGGCCAACTGTCGGTGACCCGCACTATCAAGGACCGGTCGGGGGTCGGCATGCTGGTCGCACCCAGGCGTCACATCCTGGACGCCTTGCTGGTCGAGGCTGCCGTCGCCGCCGGAGCACGACTGACGACCGGGGTGACAGTCGATGGCGTGCGTCGCCGCTTCGACGGACGGGTCACCGGGATCACCGGCCGGCGCGACAACCACGTGGTCGAGATTGCGGCGCGATTCGTCGTTGGCGCCGACGGGCGCAGCTCGCGGATCGCCCGCGCCGTCGATGCTCCGTTCACCGAAGTTCGCTCCGCCGCTAGTTCGACGCACTACGCGTACTTCGCGGGCCACTGGCCGGCGATGGAGTACCACCTCGGTGACCGCATGTTCGCCGGGGTGTTCCCCACGAACAACGGCGAAGCGTGCGTCTGGGTGTGCACCGCTGACGACGTCGCTCAACGCTTCCGCCGATCGCACGCCACGATCGACGCGTCGTTCGACGCGATGCTGCACGCCGCGGCGCCGGCCCTTGCCGAGCGCATTCGCAGCGACGGCCTGCGCAGGTCGACAACCCGCGGGGTGATCGGCTTGTCGAACCACATCAGGCACCCTGTTGGCGCGGGGTGGGCACTGGCCGGTGATGCCGGATACCACCGCGACCCGATCACCGGTCACGGCATCAGCGACGCCTTCAGAGATGCCGAGCTCCTGGCCGACGCGCTCGATGACATCATCCGAGGCAAGGACCACGAGCGCAGTGCACTCGCCGACTATCACGCGATGCGCGACAGCCAGCTGCGGGAGATCTTCGAGATCACCTGCGAACTGGTGACGTACCCGCCGGTCGAGCGGTTCGTCGAGTTGCAGAGGCAACTCGACGTGGCGATCGACACGCAGGCGGCAACTCTCGCCGCCCGGCCGTTGCCGCGGCTGATCGCGGCCTGAGGGGTCAGGCGGTCGCCCACACCAGCAGTTCGGCGCCATCGGCCCCGGCGGTGAACTGCAACTGCTGCGGGCCGGTGATGCGCACGCCGTCACCAGTTTCCAGCGAGGTTCCGTCACTCAACGCGCCGTCGCCCAGCGCGACGAAGACGTGCACGTGCTCGTCGGTCGGCAGCGAGACCGAAGCACCTGCGGCGAGGCGTCCGCCCCACAGCACAGCGTCCTTCTGATGAATCGCGACTGCGCCCTCGTGGCCCTTCCCCGACGCGATCGGCACAAGTTGGCCGCCGGCCAGGGCTTCGTTGATGTCACGCTGTTCGTATCCCGGGTCCACACCGGCAGCGTCGGGCAGTACCCACATCTGCACGAAGTGCACGGGCTCGCTGTCGCTGGCGTTCTGCTCGCTGTGGCGGATGCCGCGGCCCGCCGACATGCGTTGGGCCAGGCCGGGGTAGAGCACGCCGTAGTTGCCCTCGCTGTCACGATGCTCGAGCTTGCCGGACAGCACCCACGTGACGATCTCCATGTCGCGGTGGCCGTGTGTGCCGAAGCCGCCGCCGGGGGCGACGGTATCGTCGTTGTTGACCAGCAGCAGGCCATGCCCGCCATCGCCCTCGCGATAGTGGCCACCAAAGTTGAAGGAGTGCTTGGAGTCGAGCCAGTCGATGTCGGTGAGGAAGCGATCGGTTGCTCGTTGAACAGTCAGAGTCATGATCGTTCCAACATAGTTGCGCGCACAACTATTCCCGGCATCGTTGCCGCAATCACCCGACGGGGTTCCCGTACATCTCCAGCAGCGGATCGCTGATCAGTTCCAGGCGCTCGCCATCGGGACCGCGGAAGTACAGCGACGAGCCGTCGATGTGGGCGTTTTCGATGTGTTCCTGGTCGAGGCGGGCCTTCAGCTGCTCCCAGGTCGAGCGCTCGACGGAGATCGCCAGGTGGTGGTGCCCGCCGAGCACTTCTTGGTACGGGCCGAGGTCGAGGCCCGGCAGATCGAAGTACGCCAGGGTGTTGCCGTGGCCGATGTCGAAGAAGAAGTGTGTGGAGCCCTCGTAGTCGCGGTTCTCGAACATCTCGATCAACGGGAAGCCGAGCACGCCCTGGAAGAACTGCACGGTCCGCTCGACGTCGCTGCTGATGAGGGCGACGTGGTGCACGCCGCGTGCGGTGCTGGCGGGTCGTTCTGAACGCGGCGCCAGGTACTGCGCGCTGAGCTCGGCGCGGCGCGTCGCCAGTCGTGTGCGTTGGTCGGTATCGATGCTCATAGTGGCAACTCCACGGGGTCGGTCGGCAGGGGACAAAAGACCACGGTGCTGGCGCCGGCAGCCACCCAGCGCTGGGCCTGGGCGACCCACGTGGATGGATCACCGGCGATGACCAGCTCGTCGAGCGGCACCAGTTCGTCGCCGTAGGCCGAGAGCTGGCTGGCGAACCGGGGCAGCGCCATCTTCTCGGCCATCATCGCATCGAGTGCGGCGACGTCGGCGCTGGCCTGCACGAACGCGGTGAACTTCGGCGCATCGCCGATCTGGGCGCGAACCTGCTGCAGGTAGCGCGGTCCCGACCACTCGGCGAAGATCACCCCGGCCCCGACCTCCGCCGCCAGGGCCATCGAACGCGGGCCACGCACGCCGAGCGAGATCGGCGGCACGACCTGGGCGGGATGGGCCAATTGCACGGCGTCGAGATGCACGTAGCCACCGTCGAGCGTGACGTTGTCGCCCTCGAGCAATCGGGTGGTGGCGACGACGGTTTCGCGCAGTGACGACATCCACGATGCGGGAACCGCGCCGACCTGCTCGATCCAGAAGTCGACACCGTGGCCGAAGCCCATGTGGAAGCGACCGGGGAACATCTGCGCCAACGTGGCGATCTCCATGGCCGTGTAGGCGACGTTGCGAACCACGGCCGGGGCGATGCCGATCCCCACGTTGATTCGTGTCGTCGCCGCCAGCGCTGCGGTGGCCTGGGTGAACCCACCGTGGAACGTGAGGTCCTCGACGACCCACATCTCGTCGAGATCGTGGGCCTCCACCTGGCGGGCGTAGTCGATCAGCCGGTCTGCAGGCCATTCCCGGCGGAACATCACGCCGTAGGTGGTCATGGCGCGGCGACCGATGTGGTGGTCGACCCGGGGACCCGTGCCAACTGGGCGATGCTCTGCCACGTCGCCGGAGCGTCGAAGCCGAGCGCCCACAGCGAGACGGCGCCGAGCCGTTCGGTGCGTGCCAGGTCGATGCGCTGGCGAGCACCCTCGGCATCGACGTAGTGCACCTCGCGCGTCTGCGTGCATGTGGCCGTTCCGTCGGTGACTTCCAATTGGTAGGTGAACGAGGACTCGCCGGTCACTGGGTCAAACACCGGTGTGGCCGTTCGTTTGGCGAGCAGTTCGTCGATGTTCCGTTGGCTCACGCTGGTCTTCCCCTCTTGATCGGCTGGACATGTCCCCACCGTAGCGATCGGCCAGTTGTAGCCGTACAGCGCGATGCCGAGCACCAGCTTGCTGTCGTCATCGACGGCCTTCTTGGCGGCCGAGATCGCCTGGCGCACGAACGCCAGCGGTGCGATCGGCCCGGCCTTGCCGGTCGAGTAGTCGTAGGCCATGATCCTGATCTGGTCGACGTGTGGGGCCATGCGCTTGTAGTCGTACACCCAGTAGCCGCTGGTATCGGTGCGCCCACTGTCGTTGATGTACGGCACGCTGACCGTCAGCGTGCGGCCATCGGCATGCAGCCGGTTGCCGAGCTCGGTGATGAAGTCGATCCACAGCGGGCGGGTCGTCTCCCACGTGGCCTTGCTGTCGGCGAAGGCGAACTGCTCGTAGTCGAGGTCGATGCCGTCGAAGCCGTTGGTCGCGGCCAGGTCGGCGATTGCGGCGACATGCGTCGAGCGTGCGCTCGAGTCGGCCAGGATCGCCGCCATGCCGCCGGCGGGCATTGCATCGACGATCGACGGTACGACCTTGGCCCCCGCCGAGCGAGCCGCCGACACGAAGGCGGCCGCGGTTTCGGGAGCCAGGTTGCCGTCGACGGTGATGGTCGTTGCATCGTGCGTCGAGTACCAGAACGGCGACACCTGACGCAGCATTCGTCCGTTGGTCGCCAGTGACTGCTGTGCGTCGGGCAGGGCCCAGTAGGGCGCCCACGCATCGATCGGGATGTCGATCGGTGGGGGTGGCGGTGGCGTGTCGTTGCGCGTCGCCACGACGCCGCCCGCGCCGGCGAGGGCCAACACGACCACACCGGCCGACAGGGCCAGGCCGCGTCGGCGATGCGGTGGTGCGATCAAGTTGTCGACGTGCAGATCGGTCAGCGAGCCGACTTGCCGATGGCCGCGACCCGCCGGCACGTCGACGATGTGGGGGATCGCCACGACGTGGCACCCGGCCGCGGTCGCCGAGCGCACACCCGTCGGCGAGTCCTCCAGCGCCACACAGTCCCGCGGTGAAACCGACAGAGCGCGTGCCGCGGCGAGGTATGGCTCGGGGTGCGGTTTGCCTCGACGCACCTCGTCACCGACGATCGTGGCCGCGAACGAGTCGGGTGGCAGTTCGGCCACGATCGCATCGGCCAACCTTCGCCACGACATGGTCACCAACGCACATGGGATCTTTTCGACGCGCAGTTCGGCGAGCAGGTCGCGCGCACCTGGTCGCCACGGGACCTGCTGCCGCACACGGCCGATCACACCATCGAGTAGCTGGTTGACGATCGCGTCGATCGGCAGTTGCACGCCGCCGTGCTCGCGGATGTAGCGGGCCGATTCGCGCAGGTCGCTGCCGACGATCGCGTGTGCGTGGTCGTCGCTCCACGTGCCGCCGTGCGCCTCGACCAACTCGAACTCGCACTCGATCCAGTACGGCTCGGTGTCGACCAGGGTGCCGTCCAGATCCCAGAGGACGGCGGCTGGTCGATGCGTGGTCATAAGGTGTTCAGTCTGGCGGGTCGCGCACCGGGATCGGCGGCATCGCGCCGTGCGTGAGACCCTACGAGAAGCGGGTGATGAAGCCCCGGTTACGGAAGCTGCGCAGCATCAGCCACGAGAACGTGAACCCGATCCCGGCGATGACCGAGGCCCCAGCCGGCGATCATCAGGATCAGCGGGATCGGGACCAGCGACCAGCCGACCGCGGTCGTGTCGAAGCCGAAGAATGCGTAGGCCGTGATCGACACGACGCCGAGCGCGGCCAGCACCTTGACGATGCCGAGCATGGCGGTGCCGCCGATGTACTCGAACTCGGTGACCGGAGTGGTCAACACGTTCATCAGGTTGCGGCTCCACGTCTCTTCCATGCACCCGGTGGCGACCGCGATCTGGCTCTGGAACAGCACGTGGAACATCATCGCTCCGCCGATCAGGAAGGGCGCCGATGCCCTGCTACTGGCGTCTTGCTGGGCGACGTACGTGCCGAGGCTGCCCCACAGGATCACACCCATCAGCGGCCAGAAGGCGATGTCGAACCAGCGGTGCGGCGCCCTCCACAAGACGTAGAGGTGGCGGCGAATCACGATGCGGATGCGGTGCAGGCTCATCGCCCGTGCGTTTCTGCGAGTGACAAGAAGACGTCTTCGAGGTTGTCGTGCCCGTAGGTGCTGGCGACGATCGCCGCTGTGTCGTTGGCCACGACCTCGCCGCAGGCTTCGTCGAGCACCAGCAGGCTCGGCTCGTGCAGCGTCGCCTTGACGATGCCGACCAGTGTGCGTTGCCCGCTCGACAGTCGGCTCGACAACCTGTCGGACAGCTCGGTGATGCCGAAGCGTTCGAGGGCGGTGGCGACCGCAACTTGCGGGCGGCGCAGGCCGTACCAACCGGCGAAGACCCCGAGCGCTTCGCGAACCTTGAGACGATCCGGCATCGGCAGGTAGCCCGCCGCGAACCGACCTTGGTCATCGCCTTCGATCGTTGGCGCGGCAGCTTGTAGCCGTCGATGCGGTTGGTGCCGCTGTCGGGGGTGATGGCCCCGAGCAGCATCAACAGCGTGGTCGTCTTGCCTGCGCCGTTCGGACCGAGCAACCCGACGCGCTCACCACGTTCGACGACCACGTCGGTGTTCACGCGCCGAATTACGCGTCGGTGGCCAACGCGGCCCGCCGACCTTCCAGCACCGCTTCGTAGATCGTGCGCGGTGCGACGCAATCACCGGCTTGCAGGTCGGCGTCGGCCATCGGGTCGGTCGGCAGGCGGAACCCACAATCGACCAGCGCCGAGCAGGCGATCCTGCGACGTTCGCCGGTGAACCGATCCTCGACCTCGACCCGTCCGGTGAGCACGGTGCGCAACAGCGTTCGCCGTTCGATGGTGACGCCGCGCTGGGCGAGGCGAACATTGGCCGGCGCCAAGTCGCCCGTGCGCGACAACTCGTTCCCGGCGATGTGGTCCTGTGTGATCAGGATCGCCCGCTCGCCGAGCTCTTCGGCGAGGGCGACGGCGATCGGCCCGCCGATCGGATCGAACAGAGCGATCTTGCCCTCGGGCAACTCGAATCCTCGGCGCACCTCGACGATGTCGAAGACCATCTGGGGGTCGTCGACCTGGTACTCCCGGCGCCCCCGCCACGAACCGGTGCATTGGACGATCACGTCGCCGCCGGGAATCGATCGAGCGTCGGTGGTGATCGCGACTCCGAGGCGTCGACACTCCGCCTCCAGCCATGCGGCCAGCGGTGCGCCGGGCCCGGCGATCGCAGCAAGCCCGCCGACGCGATCCGACAGCTCGTACACCGCGACGCGATGGCCGCGGAGCGCCGTGACGCGTGCGGCCTCCAGCCCGGCCACACCGCCGCCGATCACCACGACATCGCGCGGTGTGGTCGTCGGCATGTACCAGTCGGGGTCCTCGGTCTCGCGTCCTGCCGACGGCTCGCCGACACAGCTGACGATCGGGTTGCGGACGTCGCGTACCTGGCAGGTCTGGTTGCAGCGGATGCATGGCCGGATGGTGTCGGCTCGATCGGTCACGAGCTTGGTCACCAGATCGGGCTCGGCAATCTGGGCTCGGGTCATCTCCACGGCATCGCAGACGCCATCGCCGACGGCCCACTCGCCCTGGCCCCACTCGGCCACCGATCCCTGGAGGAACACCGGTGTCGAGGGCACCGCCGCCTTGACCGCGCGGCACACGTCGATGTTGAAACCGGTCGCCTGGTGGAAGTCGGGCCGGGTCTGCTCCGCTGAGTAGATCGAACCGCGCACGACCACGAGGTAGTCGACTCCAGCCGCGGTCAACGCCCCGGCGATCTGCGGTGCCATCTCCGGCGTGATCCCCGCCCAGGGCGCCAGTTCGTCGCAGCTCAGGCGCAGTCCGAGCAGTGGCGTGTGCGGCCGCACTGCCTCGATGATCTGGCGAGCGAAGAGCAAGCGGTCCTGCCCCCATGCATCGTCGCGATGGTTCGTCAGGCCCGACAGGAACTGGCGCACCAGGCTGTGTTGGCCGGCGTTGATCTCGACACCGTCGCAGCCGGCCTCCCTTGCAATCGCCGCGCCAGCCGCAAATCCGGCGATCACCGCCTCGATGTCGGCGGCCTCCATCCACTTCGGCGTCTCGCGGCTGTTGACCTCCGGGACGCGCGACGGGGCCCACAACGGTTGCTGGTTGTAGGCACTGCTGCCCTGGCCGCCGGCGTGATCGAGCGAGGCGATCACGAGGGTGCCGTGCGGGTGGCAGGCCTCGGTGATCGCTCGCCAACCGGGCCCGCCCGCCCGCGCGAGCGGCGCCCGCTCGTACGGCCAATCGCTGTCGTGCACGCTGGCGCCTTCGGTGACGATGACACCGCAACCTCCTGCGGCTCGTCTGGCGTAGTACGCGGTATGCCGCGCCGTGAAGCCGCGTGCGTCGTCGCCGAGGTTTGTGACGTGCGGCCCGAACATCACTCGATTGACCGCCTTGCACGGGCCGAGCGACAGCGGGTTCAACAGCAGCATGACGCTGTCAGTCTGGCAGTGCGGCGGGTTGCGGGCGAACGTGGCCGATCATCCGCCAGACCAGCCAGATGCCGATGCTGGTGGTGATCGGATCCGTCACGGCTCGGAATCTGAATTGCTCGCCGAGTTCGAACAGCACCCCGACTGCAAGGTTCCACCCGACAATCAGAGCGGCGACAACCTCGACGTGGATCCACGGTGATGATGTCCGCCGACGTAGCCGACGCCACGACGCCCGGATGCCTGCACAGATCACCAGGATCGTCGCAAGCGCCTGCAGCAGCGACAGATGTTGCGGCACATCAACGGCACCCCACGGCAGGTCGCCGATGCGGATCGACGGCAGCGTGGTCGGCAACCCGATCTCGGCGACGCGGTACACCGGCCGCAGGGCGTCATACAGCCCGGACGTCTGCAGCAGCGGCGGTGGCGCCTCCATCACCCAGGCGCGCATCGCCCACCAACGCCCTTCGAGATACAACGATGGGTGATTGGTGATGACCCATGTGGCATCGCGTTGGGCGATGTCGTAGATCGGTAGGTAGCAGTCTGCGTTGAAGTTGGGTATCGCCTGCGGGCCTTGTCTCGTCAGGTTCGCAGTGGCCGCGTGAGCGTGTTGCGGGACACACTCGCCAACGTACGGCTCGTAGGCGCTGTACGACACGAACCCGCTCGGGTAGGCAGCGGTGATCTCGTTGATGTCCCCGGCCGCAGCCCAGGTGGCCAACTCGTCGTCGGTGGCGATCGGGACGACCGCTCGTTGCAGGTTCATGCCGAACCAACTCGACAGCGTTGGCCGATCGAACATCGCCGCGTTCTTGATCATCCATCCGCCGACCAGCACGACTGGGACGATGACGACCCAGGCGACGGTTCGGCGGTCGACGGTTCGGCGGACAACCCACCATGACGTGACCAGCAACAGCACCAGCCACGCCGGGTGGAAGACAGCCCGAGTCATCACGACCGCTGTGCCGACCGCCGCAAGGCTGATCAACGTGAACCGCGGCGATCGCGGCTGGGTCACCACCAGCCAGAGCACGGCGATCAGCCCGCAGGTCGTCGCCAGTTCGTACGTTGGCGTGAACGCGCTCGCCAGCACTTGAGGATCGAGCATGACGAGGGTCGCGATCACGACGGCAACGATCGGTCGCCCGAACAGGCGAGCGAGGAGCGAGGCCAGCAACGCCACGGCGACCACTCCGAGTGCGAACTGCACGAGCTGCAAGCTGATGGAATCGGGAATCGGAGACCAGGCCAGCACGGCACCGATGGTCAGGTTCCACACCGGTGGCTGAATGTGTAGACGCCACACGCTGCCCAACGGATCGGCGCGCAGCGTCTCCGTCGGGATCAGCTGCCAGGCGATGTCGAGGTACTGCGTCGAGAACCGCTGGCCAGTGGTGCAGAGCAACAGGTATACGGCGCTCCACACGCCCGCGGCGGCGACGGCGGGCCTGGCCAGCAGGCGCCTCATGGACGGTGGGCCGACAGTTCGCGACGCATCAGCAGACGCTTGATGTTGTCCGTGTGTCGTACCAACACCAGCACACACAACGCGACGACATAGACGATCTCCCATGCCCGCACGCCGGAAACAGCGAGGCCGATGGGGAGACCGATCGTGATGGCCAGCGATGCCAGTGACGCCTTGCCCGTGATCTTGCGAACGATCATCCACACCGCCAGAAGCACCAGCCACGCCAGCGGGTGCAGCACCAACATCGCGCCTGCCATCGTTGCCACGCCCTTGCCGCCGCGGAAGCGACGAGTCGCCGGAAACATGTGGCCCAATACAGCAGCCGACACCAGCACGTAGGCGCCTGGCCGAGTGTCGACCGCCAGGCCGGCCAGTGCCGGCATCGCTCCCTTGAGCGCATCGAGCAGGAAGACCAATACGCCCCACTGACTGCCGAGCACCCGGGCGACGTTGGATGCGCCGGGGTTTCCCGAGCCCTGCGCCAAGATGTCGACGCCGCGCGATCGAGCGACCATTACGGCGCTGGGGAACGTGCCGAGCAGGTAGGCAAGCGGAACGAGCGCGAGTGCGGCGGCGATCCACCAACTCTACGACAGCCCATACTTTGCCGCTGGGAAGCGTGTCGTGTGCCGAGCCCGGCGGATCTGGGCGCCACGTTCCGACCCTCGCTTGTCGGGGAAGTGCGTACTTTCGACGAACGGTTCAGGCAGCTGTGGAACGTCCGTCGCGTGAATGATCATTCGGCAGACTGCATGTGAATGCCGCTGACCTGGCGCGACGGATCATGACACGTTGTGAAACTGCATGAGCATGCAGCGCACCACCGTTGTGCAAGAGCTGGTGTGCGCGTTGAAAGTACGCACTTCGCGTGAACGACCGCTCCGAGGCAATCGTTGGTCGCAGCACTCCACAGGGCACTGTCAGGACGTGAGGGTCAGGGTCCGGCGGCGGGAGTGATCGAGCGAGGGCCGCGGTGTCAGCTCGACGTGCACCGCGCCCAGGGCCGCATCGGCCTCGCCGTTGACGCATTCGGGGTCCGGGCCGTCGAGCGGCAGGCCGGTGAAGAACTTGGCCGCCATGCACCCTCCCTGGCACGCGTCGTAGCTGCCGCAACTGGCGCACGCGCCGGCGGATTGTGGCTCGCGCAACTCGCGGAACACGTCACTGTGCTTCCAGACCTGGGCGAACCCACCGATGTCGCGCACCGAACCGGCCTTGAACTGATCGTGGATCACGAACGGGCAGGCGTAGACGTCGCCGATCGGGTCGATCAGGCAGACGACCCGACCCGCTCCGCACATGTTCAGGCCGGGCAAGGGCTCGCCGAGCGCGTTGAGGTGGAAGAACGAATCGCCGGTCAGCACGGTCTCGCCCTTCGCCAACAACCACTCGTAGATCTGCCGTTGCTGCGCGTTGGTCGGATGCAGGTCGTGCCACGTGTCGGCACCGCGCCCGCTGGGGCGCAGGCGGGTGATGCGCAGTTGCGCGCCATACGAATCCGCAAGTTCTTTGAAGTCGTCGAGCTGATCGACGTTGTGGCGGGTGACGACCACGCTGATCTTGAACGGGCCGAAGTCGGCGACGGCAAGGTTGTCCATCGCACTGCGTGCGGTGTCGTACGAGCCTCTGCCGCGCAGCGCATCGTTGGTCGCTGCATCGACTCCGTCGATGCTGATCTGGATGTCGAGGTAATCCATCGCGGCCAGGCGGCGGGCGTTGGCGGCATCGATGTAGGTGCCGTTGGTGGAGAACTTCACGCCGATGCCGTTGTTGATGGCGTACTCGACGAGCTCGAAGAAGTCGCGTCGCACCATCGGCTCACCCCCGCCGATGTTGATGTAGAAGACCTGCAGATCGCGTAGCTCGTCGAGCACGCGCTTGGCTTCCGCAGTGGTCAGTTCATGGGGATCGCGCTGGCCGCTCGAGGAGAGGCAGTGCACGCATTGCAGGTTGCATGCGTACGTCAGCTCCCACGTGAGGCAGATGGGTGCATCGAGCCCGTGCTGGAGTTGCTCAACCAGCGAGTGGGCGCTCACGGACGATCTCCGATTCGTTGAGAGAGGCGAACGCCTTGGCGAACGACGGCCAGCGCGACTCGGCGACGTTGCAGGCACGCAGGGCTGCTGACAGCGAGGGGTGCGCATCGAGTGCCCTGGCCACGGCGACGACGTCGCGATCCTTCAGGAACACCAGGCGTCGTGTGCCGTAGTGGTAGGCGAGCGCGCCGAACGGCTCTGGCCGCAACGCAACCTGCGGGTCGAGTTGCAACGGCGTGTCGAGCAGCGACAAGTTCAGTACACGCCGCACATGCCGTCGATCGAGATCTCCTCGATCAGCAGCTCCTCTTCGATCGCCGCCTCGTCAACGGACTCATCAACGACGTCTTCGTTCTCCATGACCCAGCAGCGTAGTGGCTGACCCTCGAACCCGGATGGGCGGCGCCGGACGAGTGGCGCGTGCGAGGCCAGCTAGAGTTGGCGACCCCGTGGATGCTGACCTGTTCCCCGAACTTGCAGTGGAACGTGACCACCTCTCGTTCGCCCGTCGGTGCCGTGATTCGATGATCCAGCGCTTCAGGGCTGTCGACCCTTCGGCATCGGCCGACGAGATCACGTCGGAGTACGTCGAGGTGACCGTGGCCGAGGCGCTCGAAGATCTCCACAGCCCCGGCGCCGGCGACTTCTTCGGACGGATCACCGACGAGCACCACGACCGTTGGTACATCGGCCGACGCCACATCGAAGACGATGCCCATGATCCGGTTGTCGTCGACTGGCGGGCGCCCATCGCCGCGCCGTTCTACCGGGCGACGGGTGTCGACCCGCTGGGCCTGACTCACCGTCGGCGGTTCACGATGGTCGAGGGCGATCTGTCGGCATACCTCGACGAGCAACTCGATGATCCCGACTCCGCGACCGCGACCGGCGTGCCCGACCCGGTGCTTGCCGAGATCGGCGCGGCGCGCACCGGTGCGATGCGCGAGATCGTTGCCACGATTCAGGCCGAACAAGACGTGGTCATCCGCGCGCCCCTCGATCAATGCCTCGTCGTGCAAGGCGGCCCGGGCACCGGGAAGACGGCGGTCGGGTTGCACCGCGCTGCGTTCTTGTTGTTCGAGCATCGTCGACAGCTCTCGCGCAACGGCGTGTTGGTCGTAGGGCCGAACACGGTGTTCCTCGACTACATCGCCAATGTGTTGCCGTCCCTCGGTGAACGCCTCGTGCGACAGCGCACGGCACTCGACATCTGCGTGCCCAAGGTCGTGATCACCGCCCTCGACGACGACCCGACGCGACGCTGGAAGGGCGCGCCGGAGATGCTCGATCAACTTGCGCTTGCCAGCGTCGGTCACGTCGTTCGCCCGACCGAGGGTCTGCGGCTGCCGATCGGGGCGCGCACGCTGACCGTCACCGCCGAGGAGTTCTCCGGCTGGGTCGACCAGGCGCTCGATGGCGTGACACCGGTGAACCGGCGGCGCGACGGGCTGAAGGGTCTGGTGCAGAACGAGTTGTTGCGCCGCACTGATCGCGACGACGTGTGGGAGCGCTCACCCGAACTGCGCGCCGCGGTCGCCAAGGCATGGCCGATGCAGCAGCCGATTCGGATGGTCGACAAGATGCTGCCGGGGCCATCGGGCAAGCGCCGCAAGTGGACGGTCGCCGATCAGTTCCTGGTCGACGAGGCCAACTCGATGCTCAACGGCACACCGTTCACGTTCGGTCATGTGGTCGTCGACGAGGCACAGGATCAGTCGGCGGTCTCCCTGCGGGTGATCGGTCGCCGCAGCCCTCAGGGATCGATGACGATCTTGGGTGACCTCGCCCAGTCCACGACTCCCGCCGGCCAGCAGGATTGGGGTGAGGCACTGGGCCACATCCGGGCGACCGCGGCCGAGGTCGCCGTGTTGACCATCGGCTACCGCGTGCCGGGCCCGATCCTCGATGCCGCCAATCGGCTGCTGCCGTACACCGACGTCTCGAGTGAGCCGAGCCGCAGCGTTCGGCTCGAAGGCGCGCCTCCGGTCGTGCGCCTGGTCGAGACCTCGGCGCTGTTCGAGGCGGTCGCCACCGAGGTGGGCGCGGTGCGGCATCGGCATCACAACACCGGCGTGGTGGCCCCTGCGGCCCTGCATGCGGCAATCGGCGAATCGCTGGCAGCTCACGACCTGCGAATCGTCGACCATGTCCATGATCTGGCCCACGGTGATGTTCCGGTGTTCACGGCTGAGGCGGTGAAAGGGCTCGAGTTCGACGGCGTGATCGTGGTCAACGCACACCAGATCTTCGACGGTTCGGCTCTCGGTGCGCGGTTGCTCTACGTGGCGATGACGCGCGCTGTGCAGGTCTTGCACCTCGTCGGCGACGCGCCGCCACCCCATCAGCTCTCGTTGCAGGTCTCAGGCAGCGAAGACTGACGCGCCGCGCAACACGGTGAGCGCGAGATCCATCGGTCCATCGATCTCGGCGACGAGGTCGGCTGGTGGGATCCGTTGCGCGGCGAGCCGGCAGAACTCGAGTGCGTCGGCAACGATGGTCACCGACGGCTCAGCCGCTTCGGCGCCCACCTGCAGCGCCTGGTTCCACACGCCTCCGCCTCGGCCCGTCAGCACGATCCGGGCGGTGTGCTCGCCTCCATCGATGTTCCCGAGGAGCATGCCGAGCGGGATGGCCCTCACCGCCGTTCGGGTCATCAGGTGCAACCTGGCGGCGTCGAGCAGAGGCGGGTCGCGGCGCAGTGCGCGCCAGAGGTCTTCGATGTGCGTCCACACTTCGAACACCCTCACGACCAGCAAGCTGGAGATGCGGGCTTCGAGCATGTGGAACTTGATCCGCCGGCGAAGTTGTTCGTCGTCGAGCGACGACACGTAGGCGCAGAGTGCCGACGACACTTCGAGCCACTTCGCCACGGTCTCGGCAAAGTCGGCCCTCACTGCGGCGCGTACGGCGGCCTCCGTCAGGCCGAGGTGGTCTTCCTCCAGCGCCGGGTCGATCTCGTGCTCCCACAGGCCGAGTTGGCGACCGAAGTAGAGGTCGACTTCCAACAGGTGGGCGACCAACTGCGTCACGCTCCACCCGTACGGCTCGACGACGGCCCAGCCGTCGGCCTGCGACAGCACCGACGCGAACTCGCCGACGGTCTGCACGAACGCGGCAACGGGATCGGCGGGGTGACCACCGCCGAGCGATTCGATCGCTTGCCCACGAGGTCGAAGTGCCAGTGCCGACTCGACGACCGCGCCACCGAGCGCCGACGGCGGCGTGATCGCTGCGGTCTCGGCGAGCAGACCGAGGATCTCGTTGTCGTCGAAGTTCACGCCAGGCCTTCGAGGAGCCCGGCCAACTTGCTGAGCCCGAGCCGCAATCGCGACTTGGCGGTGCCTTCGGGGATCCCGAGTTGCTCGGCGACCTGTCTGAACGTGCACCCGCCGAAGTAGGCGAGCAGCACCGCCTCGCGTTGCTGCTCGGGAAGCGAAGACACCGCGGCGCGTACCCGTTCGGCAGTCTGTGACCGCTCGACGTCGTCACTGATCTCGAGCACGTCGAGGTTGCTGGCATCGCTGCCGACGCGATCCTCACGTGCCGTGCGCCGGGTGTTGCGACGAATCTCGTCTACCGAGCGGCGATGGGCCAAGGCGCCGAGGAACGCGCGCAGCGAGCCCCGCTCGGCGTCGAATCGATCGGGGTTCTGCCACAGGTAGACGAACACCTCTTGGGTGATCTCCTCGGCGTGAGCGGTCGACGCGGTGACACGCCTCGACAGGCCGTAGACCAACGGCGAGTACCGCTCGTAGACCAGTTGCAGGGCCCGTTCGTCGCCGACGGCGATCCGCGCC
>JANPOJ010000275.1:0-8830 GCA_031427935.1 Ilumatobacteraceae bacterium
CCCGACGACGAGCGCGCCGAACGAAAGTGCCCGAGGTCGCACGGTCATACACGCTCAACGTAGGCGTTTGGTTCCCTCTTGCTTCTGGCAGGTGGCTCGGTCGGTAGGGTCGTGCAGTGACTGCTCGCCTGACCACCCTGCTGCTGTGCGACTTCGCTCAGGTGCGCGACGGTCTGTTGTTCGTCAGTTCCGGTGGCGTGAGTCGAGTGGTGCAGAGCAAGTACCCGGCCAATCCGCGCCTGCACTTGGCCATGGTCGTGCACTTGCCGGCTGCGTCGTTGGGTCAGTCACACCAGGTCCATGTGCGCCTGAAGTACCCCGATACGGCGGAGGTGATCGCCAATGCCGAGGTGGGAATTCAACTCAACACCGTGTCGAAGGCCTTCCCAGGCGAAGGCATCAACGTGCCGCAGGTGATCGACCTCGTGCCGATTCAGTTCGCTCGACCGGGGCAGGTCGACGTGCAGGTGTCGATCGGCGAGGATCCCGCCGGTGACCTGTCGTTCTGGCTGCTGCCGGCCGCCGGTACATAGACCCGCTAGCGCGCCGCGATCCGGCTGGCGCAGACCGCGCCGATGCCGGCGAGCGTGATCGCCAAGGCGAAGTTGATGCCCAGCCCGCCGGCCAACGACAGGCTGGTGCGATCCGACAGGGCCACCATTGCGCCGCCAACGCCGCCCATCATCGAGAAGCCGACTGCGTCGGCGAGGTTGACCTGGCTGCTGACCAGGCCTTCAGCGCCTTCGTCGGCATGTGACATCGCCGTCACCGTTGTCGGGTTGAACAGCAGACCCATGCCGAACCCGCCGATCGCCCATGTGAAGAACGTTGCCCACAACGGCCACCCTGCGGCCAGGACCGGCATGCTTGCGGCGAGGCCGATCGCCATCGTGGCGAAGCCCCATCGCACGGCACGCCGAGGGTCGATGCCCGGATGGCGGGCGACGAACCACTGCCCGCACGTCCATGTCAGCGACGCGCCGATGATCACGAATCCCTGCACGGTCGGTGAGGTGCCGTGGATCCGGTCGGCGGCGAGTGGAATGAAGCTGTCGGCCCCCAAGAATGCTGCGGTGGCGATGATCCGGCACAGCACGATTGCCGGCAGGCCGCGCACCGCGCGATGCACCCCGGCGGGTAGCAGGCGGCGCAGGCTCGGTAGGCCGATCGCCAGGCCGAACGCGGCGCCACCCACTGCGGCAACGGGGTTCCTGAACTGCAACGACGTGACGAAGCTGCCGATGCCGGCTGCGGCCAGTACGGCAGCGCCGATTCGCGAGTGACGCACGACGCCGGTGCTCGTCGATGTATACGCCCGCATCGGCCGAACCGTGATGAACGCCACCACGGGAATCAATGGCAGCAGGAACCAGAACACCCAACGCCAGCCGAGTTGATCAGTGATCGTGCCCGCGATCGCCGGCGCGATCAGGCTGGGCAACACCCATCCGGCCGACAGGTAGGCGTACATTGCCGGCTGACGGTCGGTCGGAAAGGCCTTCTTGACCAGCACGTATGCGATCGGCGCGAGCCCTCCCGTGCCCGCGCCTTGCAGTGTGCGACCGAGCACGACCAGCGCCATGCTCGACGCAGTGGCGGCGACGACAAGGCCGCCCGCGAACACAGCGAGGCTGGCCAGATACGGCCGGGCCGGCCCGTACCGATCCGTCAGTTCGCCGGTGACGACCAGGGCGACCAGGTTGGCAAGCGTGTAGCAGGCGAGCGCGACGCCGTACAGCGAGTCACCCTGCAACTGGTCGGTGATGGTCGGCAGCGCGGTGAGGACGGCGGTGATCTCGAAGGCGACCATCGTCACCCCGAGCACCAGCCCGATCGCCATCAGGCGCTGTTGACGGTCGAGCCGGGTGGTCACCGGCTTCGCAGACGTCATCGTGGCGAGCCGGGCGCGACCAAAGGCCACGGCCGAGCGCGCTCGACCGACAGTGCCAGGTCGAGCAGCAACTCCTCGCTGTAATGGCGACCCACGATCTGCAGACCGATGGGCAAGCCGTCGAGCGTGCCCGCGGGGATGGAGATCGCCGGATTGCCGTACAGATTGGCCGGGAAGGTCAGTCGGCCGTTGTTCTTGGCGCCTGCCTCGACCCCACCGAAGACTGCGGGCAGTGGCCCGTCGGCGTCGAAGGCGACGTCGGGGTTCGAGGCGGTGATCACGAAATCGACCCCATCGACAGGATCGAAGATGCGGGCCATCGCCTCGTTGAGCTCGACTCGCCGGCGTTCGATCTTGGCCCTCGCCTCGGCGCCGTAGAGCCCGGCTGTGGATTCGAGGCCGTAGCGCATCTCCGGAGTCAGTTGGTCGGCGCAGGCCGGCCACCGGTCGCCGAGTTGGGCTGCGACAGCGATCATCCCGCTGATCGACCACGCCGCCCCCATGTTGGGCAGCTTGGTGTCGACATCCTCCACGACGGTCATGCCCGTGTCGGTCATCAGTGCGATCGCCGCCTCATCGAGCAGTTCCCACATGACCGGTGAGACCGTGGCGTAGCCCCAGGTCGGCGCCACGGCCACGCGGGCACCTCGCAACGATGCGAGATGCTGACCGAGACCGGCCTCCCAACCCTGCACCCGCGGAAGGCTCAGCGGGTCGCGGCCCTCGTAGCCATTGCACACGTCGAACCATCGGGCGGTGTCGCGCACCGACCGCGACAGGCACCCGATCGTGACGGTCAAGTTGCCGTATTCGGCGCGCGGACTGCGCGGGATGCGACCGATCGTGGCCTTCAGCCCGACCAGCCCGGTGAAGCCTGCCGGAATGCGGATCGATCCGCCACCGTCGCCCCCTGTGGCGAGGGTCACCAGACCGCCAGAGACGGCCGCAGCGGTGCCACCGGAACTGCCTCCCGGCGTGCGGCCGTGCTGCCATGGGTTGTGGGTGGTGCCGTGGAGCACCGTGCGGGTCACGTTGACGCCGCCGAACTCGCTGGCGGTTGTCTGGCCGGCCAGGACCGCGCCCCCGAGGTCGCGGATGCGTTCCACCATCACGCTCGTGTACGGCGCCACCTGGTCTCGGAGCGGAACCGAGGCGTGGGTGTCGGGCCAACCGGTGACCTGATCGAGCTCCTTGACCCCGATGGGCACGCCACCGAACGGTTTGGTGATGTCGGCGGCGCGAGCGGCGCGCTCTGCCTGCTCACGAGGTAGGTAGCAGAAGGCGTTGAGCGAGCTCGCCTCGAGCGCCGCGTAGGTCGCCTCCAGCTCGTCCGACGGTGATCGGCGCCCGCTGCGAAACTCTTCGACCAACGAACACGCATCGCCTTGCCACGGTGTTTCCCCCATGCGGGCACTGTACCGCTGCGGAGCCCGGGCTCCGGCTCCGGATGGCCCGTGAGCTGGGGATAGGTCGGTAGTCCTACTACCTTTGTACTGTTGCTAATCGCGCTGTACCGCCACCACACTGATGGACGTGGGTGACCAGGAATGGCTCGAGAAGGGTCACGGCGGAGGCGAAGGCCTTCGTTCGATGATCAAGGGCTCGACCGTCCGCGCCGCCGAACGAGTCTCGATCCGCAGCGTGTTGCGCGGATCCGACGGTTCAGCGCCTCGCGCCCCGCGGCGTCGCACCAGGGCGCTGGTCGGCTGGTTGCTCTACTGCTGCACTGCAGTGGGTGGAACAGCTGCAGCGTTCACCGTGCGTGACACGTTGTTCCCGTCGCTCGGCGCGCCGACCAAGGCGGCGATCTGGGCCAGCGTCGATTCGACCTTGTCGACCGAGCACGGCTCGTCGTCGACGGAAGGCAAGGAGTCGAGACTGGAAGCGATCACCGTTCCCGCCACGACGGCGACGACGCTTGCCTCGTCGATCGAGGATCAGACGGTCCCCTCGAGCTCAGCCTCGGGTGATGGCCCTGATAGCAGCGTCGACAACCGTGGCCCAGGCGGCGACGGGCCGGCGACGGGCACGACGGTGGTGGGTCCGACGTCGAGCGGCCCCGGCACGACGGTCGACGATCACCCGACCGAGAGCTCCACCCCAGGGTCCGTCTCGACCCCGACCAGTGCCGACGCAACGCCCACGAGCGCGTCAACACCTGGGCCGTTTGCTACCGATCCCGGCCAGAATGGCAAGGGTGGCGGTGGCGGCGGTGGCGGAAGCCCCGGTGGCCCTCCGCCTTCGACTCCCTGACCCGCCGGGCTGGCAGCTCAGGTCAATCGAGGTGTTCGCTGGCCCACAGGGCGGCTTGCGTGCGATCGGTGACACCCAACCGTTGAAAGACGTTGGTGAGGTGGGCCTTCACGGTCCGCTCGCTGATGCCCAACTTGCGGGCGATCTGCTTGTTGGCCAGCCCGCCGCGCACCAGCAGGAGCACTTCTCGCTCGCGATCCGTCAGCGTGTCGGAATCCGCTGCCGTGCGCCGGGAATCGAGGAGCACCCTGGCCGCCTTCGGGTCAAGTGGCGAGCCGCCTTCATAGACGGCGCGGACCGCGGCGGCGATCTCGTCGGGCTCGGAGTGCTTCAGGAGGTAGCCCTCCGCACCGGCTCGCAACGCCTCCATGATCCGGCTCTGATCGCTGAACGACGTCAGCACGAGCACCCGTACGTTGGGGTGCGCAGCGACGATTCTCTTGGTCGCCTCCACACCATCCATCTCGGGCATCGACAGGTCCATCAGCACGACATCGGGCTGCAGTTCGGCCACGAGGTCGAGTGCCTCGAGGCCATTGGCGGCCATGCCGACAAGCTCGATGTCGTCGGTCGTCGCCAACAGTTGCGCCAGACCGTTGCGCACGATCACATGGTCGTCGACGACCGCCAGCCGGATCACAGCTGCCCGCCGGTCACGACGGGCAGTTTGACCTCGACGCGTGTACCGGCGCCCGGGGCTGACAGGACCGACAACTTGCCGCCGGCATCGGCCACGAGGCCCGACAGAGCGCGCAAGCCGAAATGGCCATCGCTGTTGGTGTGCTCGATCTGTTCAGGCGTGAAGCCCCGGCCGTCGTCGTCGACGACGACTCGGGCCACATTGCCGCTGACCCGCGCAACGAGGCGAACCCTGGTGGCGCCGGAGTGGCTGACGACGTTGCGAAGCGCCTCCTGCGCACTGCGGTACATGAGCCCGACGGTATCGGCGGAAAGCTCGGCTTTGGCGAGATCGACGTCGAGCTTCACCGAGATGCCGCGGTTCGACACTCCACCGAGCAGATCGCCGAGCGCGAATTCGAGACCCTCCTCGTGGAGGTTCGGGGGATAGATCTCGACGAGCAGCGAACGCAACGACTTGATGCTGCTGCGGATGCTCGATGACGCGTCGGCCATCTTGGTGCTTTCGGTGCTTTCGGTGCGGCTGGCCGCGGCGAGGCTCAGCGAAACGCCAGTGAGCTCTTGCACCACGCCGTCGTGCAGATCGCTGGCGATGCGTCGGCGTTCGGCCTCCGACGCCTGGATGGCATGGCGCAACAATCGCTCCCGCTGGAGCTTGGCGGCTCGCAGGCGGCGAGCGAGGGTGATGAAGATCGGGACCTGGATGAACTCCAGGGCGATCAATGACCCGATGGCGATCGGTGCGAACTGCTTCCACAGATCACGCCCGACCTCGGTGACCCCGCTGTAGCGGAAGTACGCCTCGAAGATCACGGGCGTGCCTTGGATCGTGCGGGTCAACTGGTAGACCTCGAGCAATTTGGTGAACGGGCGCTCGTAGGCGTTCTCGGGCGCCGAGAGGTCGCTGACCTCGGCCTTGGCGACGTCGTCATTCTTGGCGAACATCTCGGCTTTGTCGGCGTCGAGGACGTACTTGTCGCCGACGAGCTCGTGCTGGTCGGAGTAGATGATCGTGCCGTCCTCCAGCCACACCTTGACCCTGACGAGGTCGCCGATGAGCACCGCGGCGCGCACCCGGTCGTCGAGGTGGGCTTGCGCCGCGCGATCTCCCGTGATCAGGCCGTCGTCTGCGTTGGTCTCGATCACGCCCTTGGCGATGTAGAAGGTGGCATGGCGGGCATCGGCGATGGCTTGTTGGGTGCCGACGCGCCGGCTGGCGAAGGCGGTGAACACGCTGACGAGGGTGAGCGCAGCGATGGCTCCGATGCTGAACCGGATGATCAACTGCTTGATCGGCGCAGGGGTGCGGTCGAGGTGCCGCTTCAGTTGGGCGTCGGTTTCGAACACCGTGGTCTGCAAAGGCGCCGCCGAGCCCGTTCGCGGCTCATCCGCGACGTGTGTGCTCACGCGCGCATCTTGCCACGCGCGTGGCCGATCGGCAACGCCCCGTTGGTGCTACGACCCTGTTCCTTGGTCCCTGAACCGTCGAGCTATGTCAATGTGTACCCCCTGGAGGGTGTCGCGGTGTCACCCGCGAGCCAAGGAGGCACGACATGGCGTTACCGATCAGACCGGGCTTGACCGTGCCCCTGCCGGGGCCGCTGCACAGTCACCGCGACAAGCTCGGTGAGCTGTTCGACCTCGGCTACACCGATATCTGGTCCGCGGAATCCGATGGTGCCGATGCGTTCACGCCGTTGGCACTCGCTGCGGCATGGGAGCCGCGCCTTCGTCTGGGGACGGCGATCGTGCCGGCCTTCACGCGTTCGCCGGCGTGCTTTGCACAGTGCGTCGCATCGATGGCTGATGCGGCGCCGGGTCGGTTTGCCATCGGCATCGGGTCGAGCAGCAACGTGATCGTGGAGCGTTGGAATGGCGTGCCATTCGTCGAGCCATACAAGAAGGTGCGTGACGTGGTGCGGTTTCTGCGGGATGTCTTCGAGGGCGAGAAGGTCTCGAAGGCGTACGACACGTTCGAGGTGCAAGGGTTCCGGCTCGGGGTTCGGCCCGAACATCGCCCGCCAATCCTCGTCGCGGCATTGCGTGAGGGGATGCTGCGACTGGCTGCGCGCGAGGGAGACGGGGCGATCATCAACTGGCTCTCGCCGGCTGATGTGACCAAGGTGGCGGCCGTGGTTGCCGAAGCGGCGGGCGGCGAGGAGAAAGAGATCGTGGCCCGGATCTTCGTGTGTCCGAGCGAGAACACCGCCGTGGTGCGTGAGGCGGGAAGGTATGCGATCGCTGCGTATCTGAACGTGCCGGTGTATGCGGCCTTTCACGACTGGCTGGGACGTGGCGAGCAACTGCGGCCGATGTGGGATGCCTGGAAGGCGGGTGATCGCAAAGCGTCGCTGGCGGCGATACCCGACTCGCTGGTCGATGAGCTGATCGTGCATGGATCGCCCGCCGAGTGTCGGGCGACGATCCAGTCGTACTTCGACAACGGCGTGACGACGACCTCATTGGCGATCCTGCCGCTGGACCCTGATCTGAAGCACTGGGATGCCGTGCGGTCGTTGGCGCCGAACGCTGTGTGAGCCCGAGGCTCATGCCGCACGATGCTGGTGATCGGCGAATTCGTCGGTGACGGCGGTGACCTGGGCGGCCAGTTGGCGGCGAATGGCCGCAATGTGAGCGAGACCGCGTGCGCGGGTTCGCTGATCGAGTCGGAATTGGACCGGCAGGTCGGAGACTGCCAGCAGGCTGAGCTGCTCGGAAGTGGCGTGTTGAGCCTGACGCTTTGTCATAGCTGCATCATCGCGAAGGGGTGTGACACAGTGGTCCGGTGATCGTGGCTCAGGTGATCTCGGCGGTGGCGGGTTTGGCCCTGGTGATCTGGACGTTGTTCGCGGCACTGCGTACCGTGGTCGTCCCGCGCGCAGTCATCCCGAGCCTGACCCGGCTGCATTTCGTCGCCCTGCGCAAGATCTTCCATCGGTTCGCCGGCCCGAAACGGTCGTTCGAGAGCCGCGACGCCACCATGTCGCTCTATGCGCCGCTCGCGCTCGTCAGTCTGCCCGCCACGTGGGTGGTGATGGTCTTGGCTGGGTTCACCGCCATCTTCTGGGGTACGGGCGTGCACCCGCTGACCGAGGCCTTCGCGACCAGCGGCTCGTCGCTGTTCACACTGGGGTTCATCCGCCCCCGCGGCACCCCTCGGATCGGCCTCGCGTTCACCGAGGCGGGCATCGGGCTCGGCCTGATCTCGTTGATGATCTCCTACCTCCCGACGATCTACACCGCGTTCAGTCGCCGCGAGGCGCTGGTCGGCATGCTCGAGGTCCGTGCCGGGCTTCCGCCCAGCCCGGCCGAGTTGCTGACCCGATACACCCGAATCGGGTGGCTCGACCGAATCGACGAGGATGTCTTCGAGCGATGGGAGACCTGGTTCGTCGACATCGAGGAGAGCCACACCAGCCAGCCTTCGCTGGTGTTCTTTCGATCACCACATCCCGAACGCAGCTGGATCACGGCCGCCGGGTGCGTGCTCGACACTGCGGCGATCGTCGCCTCGACGCTCGATCGACCGCGCAACGCGAGTTGCGATGTCATGATCCGTAGCGGGTTCCTGGCCTTGCGGCGGATCGCTGATTCGTTCCAGATCCCCTACGACACAGATCCGCTGCCGACGGATCCCATCACCATCTCGCGGCGCGAGTTCGACCTGCTGTGCGTCGAGCTGAGGGCCCTCGATGTGCCCTTGAAGCGAGACCTCGACCAGGCCTGGCGCGACTTCAGTGGCTGGCGTGTGAACTACGACCAGGTGTTGGTGCGGCTCTGCGCGCTGACGATGGCCCCTCCAGCGAAGTGGTCGAGCGATCGGATCAATCAGCTCGACCTACCCAAGCTTCGGTTCCGTCGCCGGCGCCGTGTGTGAAGGTCGCTAGGCCGAGAGGGCGAGGCTGCCGACCACCGCAACGAGCACGACCGCGATGGGAGCGGCGTATGACGCCCACTTGGGCATCGCGGCGGGGCCGGGCGCAAGGATCACGAAACCGCAGAGCGCGCCGGCAATGGCGCCACCGAGGTGCCCGCCGACGGAGATCC
>JANPOJ010000276.1:0-2343 GCA_031427935.1 Ilumatobacteraceae bacterium
GTGATCGTGGAACCAGAAGAAGCTCTGCTTCTCGCAGTCCTGACCGCCTGCCGGCCAGTTCAGGTACAGGTTGTCGACCCAGAGCTGCGGCGAGTAGCCGTGGCTCTTGGGGCCGTAGTTCATCGAGTAGTGCGGGTTGCCATCGCTCTCGGGCGCGGTGTGGCCGTTGTGCAAGTGCGTCAGGAACGACCAGTCCGGCGAACCGAAGTCCTGGCGGTCGAGGTTCTGCGGGTTCTCGTGCAGATGGTTGTCGAAGCGCACCAGGCACGGCTTGCCGTACTCGGCGTTGATCATCGGCCCGGGGAACGTGCCGTTGAAGCCGTAGATCGTGCTCGGTGGCAGCGTCCGCATCGTGCCCGCCGCGTAGGTCTTGCCACTCGAGTCGAACGAGACCGTCGGCTGGCCCAGCGAGTTGATCGGCATCACCTGCGACGAGGTGAACGAGTGGGTGTTGACCTCGACGTTGATCTTGTACACGATCGGGTCCACCGGTGTGTTGCCGGGCGGACACCACATCTGATGCTGATAGTTGCCGAGCGAGTTCTGCTGGCCGATCCCGGGACCTGGCGGGCTCTTCCAGCCGCTGTATTCCGACTTCGTCACGGGTGCCAGCGCCTTCGGCACCGTCAACGGATCGTTGAACGGCGACACGATCAGCGGGCTGGTCGGAAATGCCTCCTTGTAGATGACGTCTGCCCAGGCAATCGAGGCAGCGTCGAACAATCCATCGGCGGTCATCAGGCCGCGGCGACGCAACTGTGGCACGGCCAGCGAACCGGCAGTGCCGACCGCGACCGCCGCCGCACCTGCGGCACCGAGCTTCAGCAGCGTTCGGCGCGGGAATGGCTCGTTGATGTTCGCAATCTCAGACATGTGACTCGCCCCCGATCGTCCAATCGGTAGCTACACAGCCGTGTGAGGTGACACGCACAAGAGCGCGCGCCACGGAGTATCTCCGTCCGTACATTTCTCGTCCCTTCGTCCCTCCGGGGCACCACGTCCGTACCGCAGTCACCGGTCGTAGCAGATACTGGCAGTCCAGAAAAAAGAGTCAATAGGCCGGTCGCACTGCGTCATACGTCGTACCGAGGCGCAGCTCAAACACCGCTCTCAGTCGTAAGCCATTGGAGAAATCTCAACGATACGTGCGCTAGTGCTCTCTCAGCGTCGACAAACAGTGTTCCATGTATGTGCTGCACTACACCTATTGTCGAGGTACACATGATCACAATGTCGCGCTGACTGTGGCGGCGCCCAGTCAGCCGGTGGTAGCCGGCGCCAGGGCCGCCATGAACTGACCAACGAGCCGATCGGCAAGCGTCTCGTTGAGCTCCGTCAGGAGCACCCGCTGCTTGACTTGCGGGTCTTCAGGAATCGCTCGCTCGCGGCAGGTCCGTCGGCCTCCTCGTGACGTTCGCGATCATCATGGGGCTGTTCCTGGTGTCGGTGCAGTTCATGCAAGCGGTGTTCGGCTACTCCGCGATCCGCGGGGCACTGGGCTTGATGCCGATGGCGGTCGTGATGATGCCGCTCTCCGCAATCGCACCCGGGCTGACAGAACGCTTCGGGCTGCGGGTGATGCTGACCGCCGGCAACCTCTCCGTTGCCATCGGCCTGGCGCTGACGGCCAGCCTCGGCAGTGCGGACGGCGGCTACTGGCCGGTGCTACCCGGCATCTTGGTGCTCGGTCTGGGCATGGGCCTGTCGATGAGCCCAGGCACCACCGCCATCACTGCGTCGCTGCCGGAGGAGAAGCAGGGTGTCGCCGCTGCACTCAACGACACCGTTCGCGAGTTCGGCGGAGCGACAGGCGGCCGCCGCTGTGAAGGAAGGCATCGGCGGGGCATTCACCGTGGCCCCGACGCTCGGCGCGAATGGTCCGGCTGTGCTCGAGTCGGCACGACGAGCCTTCGTCGACGGTTGGCAGTTGTCGCTGTGGATCGCCGCCGCCACCGCGGTGGCCGCTGCCGCGTTCACCGGGGTGTGGATCTCCCGCCACCTGCGCAATGAGTTGACCATCGCCGACGAGCTCTTCGCCGGCACGCGTTCCCCAGAGGTCGCCCTGCAAGCGATGCTGTAACGGTTGGCTCGAGATCGAAACCGGTAGGTTGAGAGTCTGTGGAAACCACCCGTCGTGGGTTGACGCAACGGCACGGATACGTCTGGTGCGCGCTCGCCGCGGTTCTGTTCGGCTCGGCGACCCCCGCGATCAAGTTGCTCGTCGATCATGTCGGGTCCGTCACGCTCGCGGGACTGCTGTATCTGGGGGCCGCTGTCGCAGTGATCCCCGTCACGGCGCGAGAACAACGCCGTGCAGCGACGCGCCGTCAACGTTCACGCCTC
>JANPOJ010000277.1:0-2801 GCA_031427935.1 Ilumatobacteraceae bacterium
GTTTTTCTGGCTCTCCGCCCGTTTCCGTGGGTGTGTAGTTGACCATCCGCGGTTGCACCCCGTTCCCCGGCTTGGCTTTTCGGCTGTCTACGGCAGTCCAGCGAAGCGAGGGGCAACAGGGTGCAGTTCAAGAGGGTATGGGCGCGGGCGCTCGGTGTCGACCGCAAGGTCGTGATCGAGGACGTCCAGTTCGACGATGAGGCCGACGAGATCGTCGTCGGCTGTCGGCTCCGCAAAGCGGCGGCATTGCGTTGCGGGCGGTGTGGTCGCTGCAGCGGCCGCTATGACCATGGGGAGGGGCGTCGCCGATGGCGGGCGTTGGATGCAGGGACGGTTCGGGTGTTCATCGAAGCTGACGCGCCACGTGTCAGCTGTCGCGATCACGGTGTCACGGTCGCTGCGGTGCCGTGGGCGCGTCATGATGCTCGTCATACCAGAGTGTTCGATGATCAGGTCGCTTGGTTGGTGACGCACACGTCGAAGACGGCGGTGGTCGAGTTGATGCGGGTGGCGTGGCGCACCGTCGGCGCGATCGCGGCGAGGGTCGTCACTGACGCCCGGGCGACGCGGGATCCATTCGACGGGCTGACCCGGATCGGGATCGACGAGATCTCCTACCGGCGTGGCCACAAGTACCTGATGGTCGTCGTCGATCACGACAGCGGTCGCCTGGTGTGGGCCAAGGCTGGCCATGACCGGTCCACCCTGCAGGAGTTCTTCGATCTCCTCGGACCCGAACGCTGCGCGAAGATCCGCCTGGTCAGCGCCGATGCGGCGGAGTGGATCGGTGACTGCGCACTGGCAGCCTGCGAGAACGCCACCTTGTGCCTTGACCCGTTCCACATCGTTCGCTGGGCAACCCAGGCCCTCGACATCGTGCGCCGCTGGATCTGGAACGCGTTGCGTCGCATCGGCCTCGGTGACCGCGCCAAGCACTTGAAAGGCTGCCGCTACGCGCTGTGGAAGAACCCCGAAGACCTCACCGACCGCCAAGCCGCCAAGCTCGCCTGGATCGCCCGCCACAACCATCAGCTCTACCGCGCTTACCTCCTCAAAGAACAGCTGCGGCTCGTGTTCGCACACCGCGGACCCGAAGCGGTCGCGATGCTCGACGCCTGGCTCGCCTGGGCACGGCGATGTCAGATCCCCGCGTTCGTCGAGCTCTACCACCGCATCAACAAACACCGCTCCGGGATCGTCGCCAGCGTCACCCACGGCTTGTCGAACGGGTTGACCGAGAGCATCAACACCAAACTCCGACTCCTCACCCGCATCGCCTACGGATTCCGATCCACCGACAACCTCATCGCCTTATGCCTGCTCGACCGAGGCGGCCACTGCCCACCCCTACCCGGCCGACACGCCAACACATGACCCACGGAAACAGCAGGAGAGCCAGAAAAGGCCGCCCATCCGCACATGGAGTGGGGTCGGCAGATGGCGTTCATCAACCATTTCTACTTCTACATCTGGGACCCGCAGTGGGGTCCGGCGTTTATCAAGACCAACGCTTACGCGCCGTGGCCGATTTGGATCTACCTCAATGGCCACGAGTGGGCCAAACGGCAGTTGGACCTGGCTGGTGTCGGCTATGAGGCGCTCGATAACGGGTTCCGTTCGTGCACCGATCCGGCGATGCTGCAGCGGATCTGCGACCGACTCGGGTCGGGGGCGGTGCACAGATTCTGGTGGCATTGGTGCCATCGCTTGCCGTCGCCGTTCACTCGTTCCGATTTGCGTCACGGCTATGTCTATGAGCTTGCCTTCCGCCAGTTTGAGGTGTCCGACACCCGGGTCTTTGATCGGCCTCAGGCCGGACGGGCGTTCTTCGAGGGACTGATCCGCGATCACCTCGACGTCGGCCGACCCGACCAGATCGCGCTGATCTTCGACCGGCGCGTCACCAAACAGACCCCCGGCAAGTTCCGAACCAAGGTCGTCACCCGTGGTGTCGACCCTCAGCTGTGCTGCTACTACAAGTCGGCGCGGCTCAAGCAGTACTTCAAAGAGCACCGGGCTCTGCGAACCGAGCTGGTGATCTCCAACACCAGAGACTTCGGGATCGGCAGACGCGTCAATGCCGACAACTGGAAAGCCCTCCGGGCCGTTGGCGAAGCCGCCAACCGTCGCCTCTGCGACGCTCAGGCATCCGACGCCGTCCCCGCTCCCGACGTGGTCACCTTCACCCAGGTGACCTGTCCGTCGGCTACCCCCGACGGCCTCCATGCCCCCGGCCTTCGATTCGGGGACAAACGAGTGATGGCGGTGATGTCCGCCACCGTCGGCTTCGGGCACCTCATCGCCGGGTTCGACAACCATCAGCTCACCGACCGCGTCGGCACATTGCTGGATCAGCCCTACACCTCTCGCCAGGCCACCTACGATCTGCGCCGGCTCAAACGCAAAGGACTCATCGAACGACTCCCGCACTCCAACCGCTACCAGCTCACCCCGCTCGGGCGGCGCATCGCCGTGCTGTTCACCAAAACCTACGGGCGGGTCCTCGCACCGGGGCTCGTCCAACTCGACCCCGCACTACCAGCGGACCTTGCAGCTCGCAGTCCGCTGGCAACCGCCTGGCGGCACCTCGACCACGCCCTCAACAACTACCTCTCCGCCCAACTCACAGCCGCGTGAGAACTTGATCTGTTCGTAAACTTCATTTCGAGCAAGTTGATCTAGCCGCGACGACGCAGCACCTCGGCGGTGATCGCCGGCACCACCTTGTGCAGATCACCGATCACCGCATAGTCGGCCTTGGTCACCATGTTGGCTTCGGGGTCGATGTTGATCGCCAGGAT
>JANPOJ010000278.1:0-2576 GCA_031427935.1 Ilumatobacteraceae bacterium
AGTGGTGGAAGCCGTCAGTGTCGCCCACCACGTCGAGCAGCCCGCACCGGTCGGCCAGCCAGGTGGTTGGGAGATCTGGGAGTACCGGCGCGTTCGCCCCTCGAACCCCGAGGATCGATGCCGTGACCGGCCACCGTCACCGCTCGCCGACCCACCGCGGCCGCGCCGGAGCCGCCACAAACCTCAGCTCGTCCGACACCGTGGGCGACCCCGACGGTCGGCTGACGAGCCGCGCCCTCGACTCCGTCAGATGAAGTGAAGCGCCGTGGCTTTGCAACCGTTGGTGTCGCCCACCGCTATTGGAAGCATCGTTGTTGCCGTGATCGTGGCTGGGTCAACTGGCGGTAGTGCGGCGGTGACCCGTTTGATCCAGTCATCTGGGGCGATTGCGACAAGTGTCTGGGCCGTGGCAATGAGGTCGGCATCGCTCATCGCCTGGCCCCCGAGCATGACGGCAGTGGTTCCGGTCGACCAGATCAGATAGTTCCACGGCGACGAGTCATTGCTGTGCACGATCCATGCCGGAGATTGGCCGTAGGTGATCGGTGATGCGGTGCCTCGGTAGGTCTCTGCCAGGAACTGCGCCACGTTGGCGTTGCGGCTCTGGAAGAGGCGCATCTCCTGTGCCGAGGTGCCGATGATGTGGGTGAACGCCGTGTTGAAGTACTCGGTCTGAGGCCCCGTGGCCAGCTGTTGCCAGCCGGTTGGGAGTGTCACGGTCACGACGCCTTCCTTCGACGTCAGCCCAGCCAAGAGATCAGTCACGGTCGGGTCCCAGGACGGAGCGGTCGCAGGTGTGCTGACAACCACCATCGCGCAGCGGTCGAGCGCGACATATGAACGGCTGGCGTCTGCGAGCTGAGTTCCGACCGTGAGCGCACCGATCGTTCTGACGTCAGCGTCCGGCGGCAGCTCCCCCCAGAAGTCCTCGGAGACATTGATTCCGAGCACCTGTCCAGTTGCGTCCTGCACGGCTGCGCTCCACGTGCCCGGGGCCGATTGGTCGAGCTCGTTCGCTGTTACCTGCTCCGGCGGAAGCAGCAGGATGTCGCCGTCGGCCGGCGTCGCCGCCACGGGACTCTCGTCTACTTCTGCGACTCGCCGACTGAACAGCACGATCCCGCCGACCACCAACACCACACACGATGCCAACGCGACAAGCATCGCTGACGTGCGGCGAGGCCGTTGGCCAGCGGCGATCGAGTCGACATCATCCGCGAGCGGAGCCGGAGAATCGTCGGTGGCCTGCCGAAGGTTGCGGAAAGTGCGCTCGCCCAAGACGACTGGCATCATCTGCTCGAAGGCGGCGCGGATGCGGTCCTCGACGGCTGAGTCCGTGAAAGCGGTCATAGCTCGATCTCCTCCTTGAGACGCTTCAACGCTCGGTGCAGCGTCGACTTGACCGTTCCGGCCGGCCAACCGAGGTAGTCGACGATCTCGGCCTCGCTGAGGTCATGCCAGTAGCGCAGCGCGACCACGACGCGCTGCCGCGCTGGTAGCCGAACCACCGCAACCCACGCCTCTGCGACTTCGGGCTCCAACGACACATCCACGACAGGGGTCGGATAGCGCTCGGCAACCTTGCGCCGTCGCAACACCTTGAGACTCAGGTTCACGACCGAGCGTTGCAAGTACGCGACCGGATGCTCGACGGTCTCGAATCGTCGCTGCAACCCGATGAACGCATCCTGGGTCACATCCTCCGCAAGAGACAGGTTCAAGGTGATCGCAGCCGCAACTCTGACCAATCGTGGAGCGTGCTCGCGGTACAGATCGGTCAACTCGGCATCTGCGGAACGGGTAGGCACGGCTGGCAGCAACGGGTCGATCCCGACTGCTCTCAACCGCTCAGCCTCCACACCCATGACGACCCCCAACTGCTCTGTCAGGTTCCCACAATTGCCGAGATTGCAGTTCCGGCCTCGGGCGGGTCCTCGGTCGCGAGGGTCGCAGAGCGCGCAGGGCTCCTCGACTAGCAGGGGCTCGCTTGCCAGCGTGTCGCAGCCCAACCGTTGTCGACCGGCTCGACGAAGACGACTGTGACGAGCGTGTCGACGTTGTTGCGGCGCTCGTAGCGATACGTGCCATCGCTCACGATCGAGATCTCTTCGTAGCCGAGTTGGAACAGCGTTTGTGCGCCGGGCGTCGAAAGGAACGTGGCGAGTGCCTGCACCGGATCGGGCGCGGGAATCGGGTCGGTCACAGTGTTGTTGGTGTATGGCGTGTCGCCACAACCCACTGGGGTGATCCCGGGCGTGTCGACCTCGATCGTGCGGTGGTCGACGATCAGTTCTGTCGGCTCGGGAAGCGTGGAGGGTGGCGGCTGAAGTTGCTGTTCCTTGGTCGGGTAGTCGGGCTCTGCGACGTTGAAATGATTTCGCCACGTTGCCTCATCGACGAAGGTGAGTGAGCGGGCGAACGTGATGGCGTCCTCGACCGTGGTGGCTCCGCCGATGTACGCCCACGTCGTCGGGCTGACCTGCCACATCACGGGAGATCCAGGACCCCGGTCTCGCATCCAACCAGAAACGCCATTGATGTCGACGCGCTGCAGATCGCCGGCCGTGGCGAAGGCC
>JANPOJ010000279.1:0-1695 GCA_031427935.1 Ilumatobacteraceae bacterium
GAAGATCGTCGTGTTGTACCTCACGTCGCGCCTCGCTCGCTTCGGCTGCCTCGGGCGAGGCTTGACGATGTCGGTCGGAGTTGGGATGAGCTCGAGGTGATCGGGGATGAACGCCTCGAGCAGGGCAGCCTGCTGTGCGACGACCTTGGCGGAGAGTCGCTTGGTGACCGCGACGCTCTCCAACCCCGGCGGCACTGCTCGCTCGCCGAGACTGAAGCCGTCGAGATCGAGCCTGATCTCGTAGATGTACTTGCCGTTGGCGTCTCGTCGCTTGGTTCGCACGATCTGGGCGTCGAGCTTCGGCTGCTCCTTGTCACCCGGTACGAAGAACGATTGCGTGACCTTGCCTCGATTCGAGGTGAGAGCCGGCCGACGTTCGAGCTGTGAATAGGTCTCCGTCGACATCGGCGGCTGGAAGCGGGGCATGTGGCCCTCCTTTGAGCATCTGTCACTTGAGGAGCGTGCGTTGCCCGCGCCTGATACAAGGCTTCAAAGAGTCACGAACATCACCCGTTGGTACGCGCCATACAGGATCGGCTCGCAACAGGATTGACGTCGATCGGATAGCTGTGCGGAGAGGACCAATGCCTCTTGTCGGGCTTCTCGGCCAACGCGATAGTGGAGTCCGGCGCCGGCAGAGGAGATGCATTGAAACGCGTCCTTGTGGTCGTCGCTCTCGTGGCCCTCGTCGCGTGCGGTGATCCTTCAGTGACCGGTGTCCTCTCATCTGGCAGCCAACACAACTCAATCGTCACGCCTGCTGTCACCTCGACAGTGCCGGCGACGACCACGACCGTGCCGGCGACGACTGTTCCAATGACAACGGTGCCAAGCACGACCGTGCCACCGACGACTGTGCCATCGACGACTGTCCCTCCGACGACGCTGCCGTCGACGACCGTGCCACCCAGCACCACCACGATGGTCTTCGGGCCGGACACAACGGCCGGCTCCGGGCAACTACTTGCGATCGATCTGCTTGCCTTCGTCAGGGTTGAGAACGAACACGCCGGCGGATACGTGCGCGACGTGTTCGACTACCCCGCCGACCTCGATGGCGACGGATGCGATACCCGTTCCGAGGTGCTGCAGGCGGAGTCGATCACACCCGCCCAGGTCGACGTCTTCGGTTGCACCGTCGTGCAAGGCGACTGGATATCGCCATACGACGGTCTGGCGTCATCGAACCCTGGCGAGTTCGAGATCGACCACGTCGTGTCACTCAAGGAGGCATGGGATTCCGGGGCGTGGGCTTGGAATGGGTTGGCGCTCGTCGCCTATGCGAACGATCTCAGCGATCAACGCGGCTTGCGCGCCGTCAGCATGACGACCAACCGCTCCAAGGGCGACAGGGACCCGTCGAACTGGCTGCCTCCCAGCGCCGCCGCCGTTTGCCCGTACATCGCTGACTGGGTGGAGATCAAGGCGCGTTGGGGTCTCTCGATGGATCAGAGCGAGTACGGGAGGATCCGCAACCTGCTCAACGGTCCCTGCGTGGGACTGCGAATGGCACCGCTGGAGCCGCTCGCGGTGTCGACCGCATCTGCCCCCTCAGCCCCACCCGCAGCACCACCCTCTGCTCCACCGAACACTGATGTGTACTACCCGAACTGCACGGCGGCTCGCGCCGCCGGTGCGGCGCCCCTCCACATCGGCAAACCGGGATACCGGAAGGCGCTCGATCGAGACAACGAC
>JANPOJ010000280.1:0-1507 GCA_031427935.1 Ilumatobacteraceae bacterium
TGAGGTCCGGGTGGGCCGCGAAGAAGGAGCGCTGGTGGAACGGCTGGATGTCTCGTTCGGCCTCACGCCACCACTTGAAGCGACGGAAATCGTCGTTCGTCAACCATGGTTCGATGGCGCGAGCCTCGTCGCGGGTGTTCGCCCGCAACACGGCACGACAGGGCATCGGCTTCACCCCGACCACACGGGGCCATCCGACCATGTCTCGTGCCTCGGTGTCGCACGGTCGGTATGGCCCGACGGGATTCTCGTAGAACCCGATCGGGGCGTAAATCGCCGCAGCGTCGAACTTCGGCTTGTACTCGAGTACGTCCAGCAGCGTGGGAACCACCTCAGGCTCTTCTGCGTTGACTGTCACGCCCGCCAGGCGCGCCGGCACGATCAGCCAGCCGCCCGGACACGGGACGATGCCACCGAGCGTCTTGTACGGCAGTTTGGTCGCGACCATCAGCCGAGCCTGACCTCAGACGCCGACGAGTTGGCCGGAGCCAGTGCTTGCAGCCTGACCGGCCGCCACCGTGGCCTGCGCCTGCATCTGCGAACGCTGCGTGGCCGCCTGGGCCATGATCTCCTTCGGATAGGCGCTGGCAGTGGCCGCCGTCTCGAAACTGATGATGCCGCTGGCCACCAGGCGGGCGAGGTCCATCTCGATGGTCTGCATGCCCTCTTGTTGGCCGGAGATCATCGTGTTGCGCAGTTGGCGGGTCTTGCCCTCACGCAGCAAGTTGCGCACCGCGTCGTTGGCGACCAGCACCTCGTACGCAGCGACCCGGCCGCCGCCCTCGGCGGGCAACAGACGTTGGCTGATCACGCCCTGCAGCGAGCCGGCCAGCATGATCTGGATCTGGTCGCGGCGCTCCGATGGGAACACGTCGACGATTCGGTCGAGGGCCTGCGAGGCGTCGTTGGTGTGCAAGGTGGCGAACACCAAGTGACCCGTTTCGGCCAGAGTCAACGTGATGGCGATCGAGTCGAGATCTCGCATTTCGCCGAGCAGGATGACGTCGGGGTCCTCACGAAGTGCACTGCGCAGACCGTCGGTGAAGCTCAGCACGTCGGTGCCGACCTCACGCTGGTTGACCATCGACATCTTGTGGGAGTGGAGATACTCCACGGGGTCTTCGATCGTCAAGATGTGCAATGGCTTCGTGGCGTTGATCCGATCGATCATCGCAGCCAGGGTTGTGCTCTTGCCCGAACCGGTGGGGCCAACGACGAGCACAAGGCCGTATGGACGATCCAACAGATCGTTTGCGACAGGGGGTGCTCCGAGCTCCTCCAGTGAGCGCACACGGAACGGAACGACGCGCAATGCCAGTGCGTACGTGTTGCGCTGCTTGAAGGCGTTGGCACGGAAACGACCGAGACCCTCGAGACCGAACGAGAAGTCGACCTGTTGCACCTCGTCGAGCTCCTTGCGTTGAAAGTCCTGCAGCAACGAGAACACGATTCTCTCGGTTTCCTGCGGTGTGAGCACACTGACGCCTTCGAACGGCACGAGCACGCC
>JANPOJ010000281.1:0-2161 GCA_031427935.1 Ilumatobacteraceae bacterium
GCACCGAGCCGGCGATCCGGGCACCACGCTCCATCACCGGCCCAGCTCCGAGAAGTCCTTGGCGCTCAGATCCGCAACGCCCCCGAGAACAGCGCACAAAGCCGGCGATCTGGATCCGTGGTGTCCCATCAGCACCGGTAAAGCTTGGCTGGGGCGGCATTAGGCAAAGCGCACCAGGCAGCGGCGCGGCCCGCGCACCTGACCACCGGCCCAGGTGACGCCCTCGGGATCGACCAGCTCGAACTCCGGGATGCGCTCCATCCACATCTGCAACGCGATCCGCAACTCGAGCCGAGCGAGGTTCGACCCGGCGCAGCGATGAATGCCGGCGCCGAAGGCAACGTGCCGGTTGTGCTCGCGGTCGAGGATGACCTCGTCGGGTTGATCGAACTGGCGAGGATCACGGTTGGCTGCGGGGAACGACATCAGCACCCGATCGCCCGCCTGCATGGGGCAGCCCTGGAACTCGGTGTCGTGGTCGACGATGCGGGCCATCGTCACGGGCGAGTAGGCACGGAGGAGCTCTTCGATCGCCATGGGCCACACGTCGGGCTGCTCACGCAGTTGGCGGCGATGCTCCGGATGCTGGGCGAGGTGCCACAGCGACGAGCCGATGGCCGACCAAGTCGTGTCGATGCCGGCAACCAGCATCAGGTTGCACACGCCCATGACGTAGTCCTCCGACACCAACTCGCCGTCGACGCGCGTGTTGAGCAGGTCGGTGATCAGGTCGTGGTGGCGCGGGTTGGCTTTGCGATCGTCGAGCTGCGCCCGGAAGAACCCGAGGATCTTCATCCGGTTCTCCATGCGGACCTTGGGGTCCATCAGGCCGATCTCGAGCACGCCACGCACCCACGAGGTGAACTCGTCGGCCATCTCGAGCGGGACACCCAACATGGTGGCGATGACGCGAACGGGAATCTGCTGGGCGTAGTTCGCCGCAGCGTCGGCTTGGCCGGCATCGATGAAGCCATCGATCAGTTGATTGCACAACGCGCGCGTGCCCTCTTCGTACTTGGCGACGGCTTGCGGCGCGAACGTCGGCAAGATCGTGCGGCGATGCCAGTGGTGCTCGGGCGGATCGGAGGTGATCGGTGGGGCAGCAACCCCCGAGTACGGGCCCTCGAGCTGGCCGGTGGGAGGAGGCACGACGATGATGTTGCGCGACGTGAAGATGTCGTGCTCCTGTGCAGCGGCGACGATGTCGTCGTACCGGGTCGGCATCCACGACCCACCCCAGCGTTCCGTGTGGGCCACGGGGCAGGCCGATTCGCGGATCTCGTGCATCGCCGGGTACGGGTCGCGCACGAACCCCGGATCGAAGATGTCGTAATCCGTCAACCAATCAGTGGTCGAGTTCTCAGGGGGCATCGTGCTCAGCTCTCCTCATCGGGCTGGGTGCCGTCGTGGAGCGTGATGGCGCGCTCCGGGCAGTTCGCTTCGGCGCGGCGTACCGACGCTTCGAGCTCGACCGGGACGGGGTCGAGCAGTACCACGGCATTGCCGTACTCGTCGCTACCGAACACCTGGGGCGACGCGATCGCGCACATCTGATGACCGTGACATCTGCTGTCGTCGACGCTCACTCTCATCGCGCTCCTCCCCACGGGGACCGCCCCCAACGGTGCAGACTACGGGTGCCGCTAGCTCGCGTACGCAGCGAACAGCTCGCCGATCGCCACGGCCTGCCCGCCGGTCGTCGACGACATCACGGCGATCGGCAGCACCCCGAGCGACATCCAGTCCTCGAGGCGGTCGCGCACCTCGTGGGACGACCCGCTGATCGTGCAGTCGTCGATCCATGCGTTGGTCATCAATGCCGGCAACCCCTCCCGATCACCTGCCGCCAATGCCGCCTCGACAGCGGTCATCTCCTCCTCGTAACCGGCCTGCTTCCAGTAGTTGCGATAGTTCGGCAGCGTCAGGTAACCGGCGAGTGTTCGGCGGTGGATGGCGCGGGCCGCACTGACGTCGCTGTCGATCACCGTCGGGACCATGTTGGCCAGGAAGAAGTTCTCGCGGCTCGCCGCGGCGACCCTGGCGACCTGCGTGGGCATGTATCGCCGCGAGGCGTTGGCCCAGATCGCGCCATCGGCCGCTGCCAGAGCCAGGTCGAGCATCTTGTCGCGCAAGGTGGCGAGATAGATGGGCGGCAGTGGAC
>JANPOJ010000282.1:0-5403 GCA_031427935.1 Ilumatobacteraceae bacterium
CCGAAGCGGCAATAGGGAACGCATGGCGCGAGATCCTCGATGAGCCACGAGGCAGACGATGACCGCCTCGCTCGCCGAGATTCCGTTGGAACTGCCCGGTGTTCCTCGCGCAAGGTCCTCCACATGGAGGTCGATCGAGAAGAGCGCCTGGAAGTCGCCATAGCCGACGTCGAGATGGTCGAGCACGAGCAGATCGGTCACGACTCACCCCCCAGATCGTCGCCGAGATACACCGATCGAACCTCGTCGGATGCCATCACGGCCTGCGGGTCGCCTTCGATCAACTTCCGGCCGCCATCGACCGCCATCATCCGATCGACGACGCGTAGCAGTGCATGCACGATGTGCTCGATCCACACGATCGACACGCCCGTGGTGCGGATCTGCTTGATGGTCTCGACCAGTTCCAGCACCTCGGCCTCGGTGAGGCCACCGGCGATCTCGTCGAGCAGCAGCAGCCGCGGCTGGGTCGCCAGTGCCCTGGCCAGTTCGAGGCGCTTGCGATCGAGCAAGGTCAGCGAGCCGGCCACGACGTTGGCTTGCCCGAGCATCCCTGCCTGCTCGAGCGCCGCAATCGCGGCCTCGTCGCGCGTTCCCTGCAGTCGGCCGGTCGTGCCGAACGTCGAACCGACCAGCACGTTCTCGAACACGGTCAGCCGCTCGAACGGGCGAGGGATCTGCGCTGTGCGACCGACGCCGCGATGGCAACGCACGTGGGCCGGCAACTTGGTGAGGTTCTCGCCGCCGATGCTGACGCTGCCGCGGTCGGGGCGCAGATCACCGGCAACGAGGTTGAGCAACGTCGTCTTACCCGCACCGTTGGGGCCGACGATGCCGAGAGCCTCGCCCTCGGCAACGTCGAACGAGAAGTCCTCCACCACTTGGAGCGCGCCGAAGCGCTTCCACAGGCCAACGACTTCCAGCAATGCCCCCACGAAATGTTGGAATCTAGGCCAGCAGCGCGAGTTCGCCGTTGGTCGGGATCTCCGGCGATTGCGTGTTGTTGACGACGAGCAGTTCGAATGGGAACTTGCCTCCGCTCGACTTCTTCCACTGACCACCGACCAGCGATGTCGGGCTGATGTTCTTCGGCAGGCCGTTCTTGCCGTAGGCGATCGGCCCGACGAGCGTGTCGAGTTGCGTTGCAGCAGCGGCATCGGCGATCGCCTGCTTGTCGGTGCTGCCGGCGCGAGCCAACACGTCGAAGCACACTTCGAACAAGGCGTGGGCGAACCCGACGAACTGGGTCCATTGCTTGCCGGTCGATGCCTCGAACTGGTCGGAGATCTCCTTCGACGTCTCACCGGTCAACGAGCTCGTGAACGGGTGGTTGGGCGTCCACCACACCTCGCTGGCCAGGCCATCGCCGAGATCGCCGAGCGCCTCGACGGCCGACGAGAACAGCACCGCTTTGGCCATCGTGACCAGCTTCGGGTTGAAGCCCTGCTGCTTGGCCTGCGTCCAGAACGTGGCGAAGTCGGGCGGGATCGGGATGCCGGCAACGATGTCGACGCCGCCATCCTTCATCTGCCCGATCACACTCGAGAAGTCGTCGCTGAGCGTCTGGAAGCGACCCGGGTCGATCAGCTTGTAGCCGCCGGCGGCGATGCCGGCGGGGAAGCCGGTCTTGGCATCGGCCAACGCGTTGCCATCGGGGTCGTTGGGGCACAGCAGGCCGACGGTCTTGTTGGTCTCGACGGAGCCCCACATGTCGCCGAACACTTTGACGAGTTGATCGGCACCCCAGAAGAAGTGGTACGTCCAGTCGAAGCCGACAGCCGGATCGCCGCTGCGGCCGAAGAAGTACGGCTGCCACGGGGCCAGGGTCGACAGGCAGGGAACCCCGTTGGCCTCGCACTGATCGGCGACGGGGTTGATCATCTCCGGCGTTGCAATCGCCAGCATCATGTCGACGGCATCGTCGTTGATCAGTTCACCAGCGCGCGATGCGGCGGTGTCGGAGTTCGACTCGACGTCTTTCTGGATGATCTCGACCTTGTACGACTTGTCGCCCAGCATGATCCCGTCGGCCGTCAGCTTGTTGACGGCTTCGAGGATGAACGGGTTGGCCTCGCCGAAGCCGGCCAGAGCACCCGTCAACGGAACGGTGAAGCCGATCTTCACGGTGCCGTCGCCGCCGCCACCACCGAACTTGGCCGCGTTGCCATTGCCGCCGGCGGGCGCCGATGTCTGGACCGCAACGGTCTCGGTGGGAGTCGGTGCTGCAGTTGCGGCCGGCGCACCCGTGGTGCCCGATGGCGCCGATGTGCCGGCGGGTGCCGAGGTGGCATCGCTCGACTTGCTGTCGCTGCCGCATGCAGCAAGGAACGCTGCCGCTGCTCCACCGAGCGCAAGAATGCGCCGCCGGCTGTAGATCGGCCGCTCTGGCCAGGTCTGATCTTCCATGACTTGTGGATCCCCCTTGTGGTTGGTTGTGTTTCCTCGAAGAACTATTGGGTGGTCAGTGCACGCGCGCGAGTGCCGAGCGCTCTCGTGGTGCGTCGAAGGTGCTCGTCGAGCAACCTCACTGCATCGGCAGCATCGCCGCGCAACGCGGCAGCCACCAAAGCTCGATGTTCACCCTGCACGTCACGATCGTCGTCGTGGCCGATCGGCAGCGACCAACGCCGGTACAGCTCGGCCGCGTCGCGCAGCGACAGCGCCATGTTCCGCAAGCGTTGGTTCGGGCACGCGGCCAGCAGAGCTTGATGGAACCGGGAATGGGCCAGCGTCCACTCTTCGCTCATCACGACCGGATCAGTGGCGGATTGCATCGAGGTGCGGTCGAGCGCGTGGTGGGCGGCGACGACATCGCTCTCCCACGCGATGTTGCCGTGTTCGATCGACATCCGCAAGACCAGGCCTTCGAGCTCGCAACGGGCCGTCGTGAGATCGTCGAGATCGTCCTGCGACAGCGGTGTCACGTGAAAGCCATGTTGGGGTTCGGACTGCACCAGACCCTGTTCGGCCAGACGGGTCAGGCCCTCTCGTACCACGCTGGTGCTGCAGTCGTAGCGTTCGGTCAATTCGGCGAAACGCAGCTTGGTACCGGGTAGCACACGACCCGACAAGATGTCGGCGCGCAGTTGCGCGTACACCTGCTCGGTGCGGGTGATCGCAGCGAGCGCCGACCGGTGGCGCGCCGGTTGCGGCTCAGTTCGCGCTGCGGACGCATCGTCGGCGAATTCCCCCATGGACGCACAGTCAAGCACTTTCGTGAATCGTGCGCAATATCGAAATATTCTTGACATGTCGAACATCGAGCGGTAGAACGATTCCCTCCCACCGCGATGCCAGCGTGGGGTTCACCATGGGGGTAACACGATGACGGTGCACGGTCTTGCCGAGATGACGCTCGGCGTACCCAATGTCGACGCGACCAGGCAGTTCTACCGCGAGTTCGGTCTCAGCGAGAGCCCCAACGGGATGTTCGCCACAGCTGACGGCGGCGATCAACTGCGCGTGGTCGAAACGCCGTATCGTCGCCTGGTCGAGTTCGCGCTCGCCGCCGAGAACACCGACGACATCGCTCGCATCCGCAGCGCGGCCGGTGCTCACGACATCGCCGTGATCGATCACGAGGACGGCAGCATCTCGATGACCGAGCCGATCGTCGGCATCAGTGCCAAGGTCACCGTGCGCCCACGCATCGTGCAGCCCGACCCGTACACGTGGAAGGCCATGAACTCACCGGGCAACCCGGCCCGCTCGGGCACCCGCGCACCGGCGATCTTCGATCACGGCCCGGCCCAGCCGCGCAAGCTCGGCCACGTGCTGTACACGAGCCCCGACTTCGAGGGCAGCATCCGCTTCCTCACCGAGGTCCTCGGGTTCAAGGTCAGCGACACCAGTGCCGGCATGATCGCCTTCCTGCGCTGCAGCACCGATCACCACAACGTCGGGCTGATCAATGCCCCGGTGCCGTTCTTCCACCACTCGTCGTGGCAGGTCAACGATGTCGACGAGATCGGCAAGGGCGCCCAGAACCTGCTGGCCGTCGACCCGACTCGCGACATCTGGGGCCTCGGCCGCCACTTCCTCGGCAGCAACCTGTTCTGGTACTTCCGCGATCCGGCCGGCAACTTCGCCGAGTACTACGCGGACCTCGATCAGATCCCCGAAGACGCTGAATGGGATGCTCAGGATTGGGCGCCCGACAAGGCGTTGTACGCCTGGGGCCCGCCCGTGCCCACCGCATTCGTCCACCCGAGCGATGTCGAAGAGATCGCCGCCGCCCTGCAAGGAGTGTCATGAAGATCGCCCGCTTCACCGAAGGCGGCAACACCCGCCTCGGAATCGTCACCACCGACACCGACGAGATCATCGACGTCGGCACTGCTGACCCATCGCTGCCGACCGATGTCGGTGTGCTGTTGGCCGGCGGCGACATCGCCTCGATCGCCCGCACCGCGGCATCCGCGCCACGCCTTCGCCTCAGCGCGGTCACGCTGGAGGCACCGATCGCCCAGCCACCCACGTTCCTAGCAATCGGGTTGAACTACGCCGACCACGTCGCCGAGAGCGGGATGGACAAGCCGAAGGCGCCGGTGGTGTTCAACAAGCAGGTCACGTGCGTGGTCGGGCCGGGCGTCGGCATCGAGGTGCCCACGGTTGCACCGGACTGGGTCGACTACGAAGGCGAGTTGGGGATCGTCATCGGCACGCGGTGCCGCAACGTGTCGGCCGTCGACGCTCCGTCCGTCGTCGCCGGCTACCTGATCGTCAACGACGTCTCGGTGCGCGACTGGCAGCGGGCGACCCCGACGATGACGATGGGCAAGTCGTGGGACACCCACGGCCCCACCGGCCCGTGGTTGGTGACCGCTGATGAGGTCGGCGACCCGCATGATCTCAGCATCCGCACGTGGGTCGACGGTGACCTGCGCCAAGACGCCTCGACGAAGCAGATGATCACGAACTGCTGGGAACTGATCGCCCATCTCTCCACCGCCTTCACGCTGTTGCCCGGCACGATCATCGCCACGGGCACGCCCGCCGGCGTCGGGTTCGTGATGGACCCGCCGCGCTGCATGAAGGCCGGCTCGACAGTCCGCATCGAGATCGACAAGCTCGGGGTCCTCGAGAACCCGGTGATCGCTCAGCCATAAGTCGCAACAACCTGAAAGGGAGCCCGCCATGACCCAGACCATCGATGGTCTCATCGAGCGCATCGCCGCGATCCGCCCGATCCTCGAAAAGAACGCCGGCGAGACCGAACGCAATCGGCGGGTCGTCGACGACCGAATCTCGTTACGAGTGCAGCCGTCCTCGCCGCGTGAAATGGTCTGGCAGCACGACGCCTGTACATGACACCTCCGATCAATAGAGTCGCGTAGTACGCACAACGAAAGTAATCATGAACATCTTAGGCACGCTTAAAGTTCTCGCAAAGGCTGCACTCGC
>JANPOJ010000283.1:0-2329 GCA_031427935.1 Ilumatobacteraceae bacterium
CAGGCGGCGGCGCGGTGGGGAGTGTCTCGTGAGGATTCTTGGTCGTCCCGACGATCGAGATCAACTTGCCGACCAGCGGTTGTACGTCGAACGTGGCGGTGTCGTTCAGGGTCAAGGCGTCGCCGTCCGGTGCATCGGACAACGCGACGCGAACCGGCTCCGCTCCGGCGACCCAAGCCGGAAGTACACCGCTCACGTTCAACGCCTGGGGGGCGGCGCCGAGTGCGCAGTAGACGCGCACGATCCGCCCCCCATCTGCGGGGACGGCCTTGGGCACGTATCGATAGCTCGCCCCGTACGTCGCGGTCGAGCTGATCGTTTCAGTCCACGTCATCTTCAGCAGGTTGAAGCCAGGGTCCGTTCCGCTGCACCCACTCGGGGCGCCCGACGAGGTATCGAACGAACCGGGGGCGGCGGAATCGATGTCCTGGGGGAGCCACGTGACGAGACCTTGCACGATCGTCGCCGAATCGGCGCGATCCGCGACAGCTGGCGAGGACTTCAGCGTGACGACGATCACGCTCAGCAGGACGGGGGCCAGCACCCCCAGCAGAGCGACACAGATGACGACTTCTACCAGCGTGAAGCCTCGATCGCGTCTCGGACGTTCGGTCTTCATTTGATCAGCTCCACTTGTTCGATGATTCGTCCGTTCGGACTTTTCACCTCGAGGGTGATTTTTTGCAGGGACAGGTTGATGGTGTCTTGGCAAACGGTGCCGAAGCGGTATTCGACGATGCCGTCGCCATCGGTGTCGGTTGCGTTCCAGAACTGGATGTCGACGAGCTTGATCTGGGAGTTGGTCCAGTTCTCGGGGTTGGCAACGATGTCGACGGTCGGTTGGTACTTCAACAGGATTGCCGCCTTGCCGCCGTCGGCGTCCGTGGTGTTGCAGTCCTCCTTCTCTCGCGCGTAGAGCACATCGGAGGCGGATTGCAGCCACGCGTGGGCGTTGGCGTGGTCACGATGGATGGTGCCCCCGAGAATCGAGATCCTCAGCGCGCCGAGCGTGGCAACGACCACGGTTCCGATCAGCACGATGGCAACGAGGATCTCGATCAGGGAAATCCCCTGGTCGTGGTCATCTCGTCGCCTCGGCACCGCCGCTGGGTCGTCGCGCGTCTTCATCGGATCTGTTGTCGGCACGCGGCGAGGTGAAGTAAAGCACGTATTGCGTCAAGATTCTTCTGGTCAGCGGCGCATGAACAGATCGACGCATCGCTGCCCGACGAACACAGCAATCACAGTACCGAGAGCCAGGAACGGCCCGAACGGCACGGCAGTCTTGCGCCCAGCGCGGCCGGCGGCCATCATCGCCACGCCGACGACAGCGCCGGCAAGGAAGCCGATGAACAGACCGACGGCGACCAGACCCGGATTGAGCCACCCGAGGTAGGCGCCGAGCAACGGCGACAGACGAACGTCGCCGTCACCCATACCACCGCGGCTCAGCAAGTAGACCAAGCCCATGAAGGCCAGCGCGCACGCTGCGCCGAGCAGCATCATCCAGATCCGTCGCGGCTCGTGCCGCACCACAGCGGCCAGCGTCAACAGTGGCACGCCGACAACCGCGGTGACGTAGATGATCTGTCGTGGCAAGCGTTTCGTGCGCAGGTCGATCCAACTGAGCGCGATGAGACCGGCGCCCATCACACAGAAGGCCGGCAACGCCCAATCGAGCCCGAAATGCCAAGCGAACAATCCGAACAGAAGGCCCGTCATCAGCTCAAGAACCAATGGTTCCTTGCCGATAGGAATATGACAACGGCGGCACTTGCCGCGAAGAGCCAACCACGACACGACCGGAACCAAATCGCGGGCACCAAGGCGCAAGCCGCAGTTCCCGCAGGCCGAACCGGGGAGGACGATCGACGCACCACGGGGCACCCGATCAACCACCACGGTCAGGAACGAACCAAAGAGAAGGCCGTAGACGGCCGAGATCGCAATCGTCATAAGCAGAACTGCTGCTCTGGTAGGGGCACGCAAACAGGAGGATAGCCCGATGTTCAATCCGGATCCCACGTTGGTCACGCTGCTGCAAGCAGCTGTGGCCGCTGGCGCAAGTGACCTTCACCTCTCAGTCGGCCGCCCGCCAACGGTCCGCCGCGACGGCACGTTGGTGCCGTTCGAGGGAGTCAGCGTTCTCACGCCGCACGACACGGAGCGGGTTGTGTTCTCGCTGCTCGAGGACTTCCAACGCAAAGAGCTCGACGAAGTGCAACAGGTCGACTTCTCGTTCGGGCTCGAGGGTCTCGGTCGCTTCCGTGCCAACGCCTTCAAGCAGCGCAACACGTACGCACTGGCATTGCGCGTCGTTCCGTTCCGT
>JANPOJ010000284.1:0-3674 GCA_031427935.1 Ilumatobacteraceae bacterium
GTAACTCGAAAGCACCTCATCTCGGGACGAAAGTCCCTTCCTACACGAGCCCCGAGACGCGACGATGTTCCCAAAGTGAGGGGACCGCTTCGAGTCAAAGGATCTAGCTGTGTACATCGGACGAGGCTTGCGAAGTGTTGCCATCATGGGATTCGCCACGGCGACCGTGCTGTTGGTCGTCGGAACCCAGGCGAATGCTGCAATCGTGCCGACGGTGCCGCTGTTGACCGCGGCCAACTACTCCGTCCTGGGGGCGGAAACGGTCACCAACACCGGAGCAAGCGTGCTGAACGAAAGTCTCGGCTTGTCGCCGGGTACGAGCATCACCGGGTTCCCGCCTGGCATCGTCAACCCGCCAGGCACGACTGACACCACCAACCCGGCCGCTGCACAGGCTCAGCTGGATCTCACCGCTGGCTATGTGAACGCAGCGGGACGACCACTCGATGCGACTGAGCCGGCCGATCTGAGCGGCCTGGTTCTGGTGGGCGGCGTCTACGCATCCACCTCGAAAGGACCCCTCAGCCTGACCGGGACGCTCACGCTCGATGGAGCCGGCGATCCGAATTCGGTCTTCATCTTCCAGACCGACTCCACGCTGATCACAGCCACAGGCAGCACAGTCTCACTGATCAACGGCGCCCAGGAGTGCAACGTGTTCTGGCAGGTCGGCAGTTCGGCAACACTCTTCACCGGCTCGACGTTCGTCGGCAACATCATGGCGCTGACCTCGATCAGCGTGCAGAACAGCGTGACGGTGCATGGCCGTGCCCTCGCAAGGACCGGTGCGGTCACCTTGGACACCGACACGTTCACGGTGCCGACGTGCAACCTCAGCCCAATCCCGCCGACAACGACGACCGCCGCGCCAACGACGGTGGCGGCACCAACGACGTCCGTACCTGTGCTGCCCGGCACAGGCCGGCCCGTCGGTACCACTCTGCTGGCGGCAACCGCGGTCTTGACGTTGGGGATCGGGGCGACCCGCGCCACTCGACGCCGGATACCAGTGCGACGCTGAGCCGGAGAGCGCGCCGCTGCGACCGTACCGCCGTCGCGTCGAAGTGGTAGAGAGAGGCATCATTCCCCCTCGAGGAGTTCCCGTGCCTGTGCTGCCCCATCGTCGCCTCGGTTCCTCTGATCTCGACGTGTCGCTGTTCTCGTTGGGATCGTGGCGCACCTTCGAGCGGATCCCACGCACCCAGGCCCTCGCCGTCATGCGGGCAGCGCGGGAGGCCGGCATCACCTTTCTCGACGACGCTCGCTACAACGACGAGACGGGTACGGCCCCGATCCCCACCGGCTACTCCGAGGTGATCTTCGGAGAGCTCTTCCGGGCGGCGGGCTGGGTACGCGACGAGGTCGTCGTGGCCAACAAGCTGTGGTGGGAGTTCTGGCCGGAACAGGATGCGGCCGGCGAGCTCGACGCATCGCTGAGCCGCATGGGGCTCGACCACATCGACCTCATCTACACCATGCAGCCACCCGATGGTCTCAGCATCGAAGAGCTCGTCGGGCAGGTGGCGGCTCTGGTCTCGTCGGGCCGGGCACGTTCGTGGGGCATCGGCAACTGGCCCGCCGACCAGCTCGTCGAAGCGGTGCAGGCGGCGCGTCGACTTGGTGTGACATTGCCCGCCGCAGCCCAACTTCCCTACAGCCTTGTCAGCGCCGACTGGGTGCAGGACCCGGTGATGGAGGCCGTGCTGGCCGATGCGGACATCGGCCTCGTTGCGTCGTACGTGCTCGCCGGTGGAACGCTGACCGGCAAGTACCTCCAAGGTCAGACCGGTCGCGCCGAAGCCGACGAAACGCCGGCCGTCGTCGCCGGCAAGCAGCGCGCCGCCACAGTGGTCGAGCTGGCACGCGAGTGGAACGTGACGCCTGCCTCGCTGGCCTTTTCGTTCGCGCTCGCTCACCCGCGGCTGGCCAGTGTGCTGTTCGGTGCCACGTCTCCCGAGCAGCTCGACCAGAACCTGGCGTCGCTCGACGTGTTCCACTCCCTCACCGACGACCAGCATCGGTGTCTGCACGACTTGGCCATCGCCTGAGACGAGATGCATAGCGGCTGACGCATTTGGGTACAGGTGCGTCATGGAAATCATCCGACACGACGATGGCTCGCTGACCGTTCCCGTCACAGCGCCTCGCCACCATGGCGACGACGACGCTGACGAGGCCGTGGAGGTCGGGCCGACCACGATGGTCCTGCACCCCGGCGAGGGCGGGTACACCGAGGCCTTGGCCGAATGGGACGTGCAGCAGAACCCCGATCGCGGTGAGGCGGTGTCGACGGCATCCGGCCGCGAGCAGGCGATGGCCCTCGTGCATGCCGTTGCCGAGGATCCGGAGCACGTTGCCGAGGCCGTGGAGTCGCTCGAGGATGCCGGTGCAAGCGCGGACGCGCTTCGACATGTGCTGGTCGGTGGAACTCCGTCGATCCAAGCGTTCGCCCATGAGGTGGCCGATGCCGAAGGCGGCGACGAGCTCCCCCACCACAAGGCCACCAAGATCATCGGCCAGGTGCTGGCCGAGATCGACGCGCACCCGCAGTAACGGCTCGCGGACGGTCACCGCTGCGCTGATCGACGCCGTCTACCGATCGCCCTGACGGCTTCTCGTCGAGGAAGTGCGTACTTTCGATGCGAGACGTGCGCGTTGAAAGTACGCACTTCGCCGACAAAGGCTGCGAACTAGTCGGGGCTGCCCATATCGGTGCGGGCGTGGCGCTCGAGCACGACGAACTCGACTCCCTCGCGCTGCAACATGTGTGCGGCAACCAGCCCGGCGGGGCCGGCACCCACGATCGCAACCGTGGTGACATCGTCTTGCGTCGAGGAGGCCACGCCACGCACAGTGCCATACGCGGCTGGTGATCTGGTTACGCGAGGGTGACGGGTTCGAGATGGTCGTCGATCGGGAGATTGCCGTGCACGAACGCCAGCACGCCGCTGGCGACCAGGTCGGCAGCGCCGTCGAGCGTGGTCGAGAACGCGGTGTCGCCGGCGTCACGACCGGTGGCGATTCGAACCAACGATTGCCGGGGGGCCATCCTGGTGGCATCGACCAGCTCCCATCCGGTCGTCGTGGCGACCTCGGCAACGGCGTGGAAGTCCATCGGTGTCACTCCGGGTGCATACACCGACGCCAGGCGGGCCGGCACGCCGGCGGCACGGCACAGGGCAACGGTGAGGTGCGCAAAGTCTCGGCACACCCCTCTGCCGGCCAACAGGGTGTCGACGGCTGTGTCGAGTGGCCCGCTGCTGCCCGGTTCGTATCGCAGCCGGCCGAAAACCCAGTCGCCGATGACCCGGCCACGATCGGCGACCGCGGCCGGCATCCCCAGCTCGGCATCGGCGAACGCCTCGAGCAGATCGGAAGGGCAGTACCGGCTCGGTCGCACGGCGAAGAGCTTCTCGGCGACCGTCGGGGCCGGTCCATCGGACGACATGCGCTGCACCACACAGTGGTAGTTGACGGTGAGGCGCCCGGCCGCACAGGCGACGATGTGCACTCGGCCACCGTGCTCGACCTCCACCTCATCGACCGGCACGCTGCGACCGTCGAGCTCGACGACCAGTTCGTCGACGTCGAACTGCCCGGCCGTGGTGGCCGCCCCGACCAGCAGTGGAAGTACCAACTGTTTGGCGACCACGCACGGCACCGCGCACCCCACC
>JANPOJ010000285.1:0-1863 GCA_031427935.1 Ilumatobacteraceae bacterium
GCTTGTCGCGGTCAGCATCCGCCTGTTCACCATCACACGGGCTGACCGTCGGCGCGGGTCAAGTCCGACCCTCGAGAGCACGATGATCCAAGCCGATGGATAGCACCCAATCGGCTGCCTGAAAGGAGAGTTCCGTGAGCGAAAGAAGTAGGGCCAACTGGATCGTGGCAGCATTCATGACGGTGGCCGTTCTCGTCCCAGCGGCCACGGTGGTCGGCGTTCTGGTCGGCGCTCGGGGACCTGACCCATCAGATGCCCGCGCACCCGCAACATCGCTACCTGTTCAAAGCGCCGCGCCGGCTAGCCCACTCGAGCCGACTGCCGCCGTCAATCCTCCGAACATGATTCAGCTGCATGATTCGATGATGGATCAGATGCGCGCGAGTTTTGACACTTCAATGAACGAGCTGATGAACCGCGATCCGATGTGGCAGATGATGCGGTCCTCGACCTACCTCGATGCTTTGGAAAGGCACGAGCAGGACATTGACCGGATGCTTGCCCGCGGTGGGTGAGCGCCAACAAGGTCAGCCCCGAACCCAGTACAGGGCTGATCTTCACTCCTGTACGCTTTACTACAGCATGTCGGAGTTCGCGTTCAGCCAGGAGAAAGCGGGTTTGGACCCGTGGCCCGCGCGGCTGAGAGTTCTCTTGGACAGGGCACTTGATGTAGCCAGCGAACACGACCTCCTTGGCGTGCTCCAGCGAATCGTGGAGGGCGCAGCCGAGGTGGCGGGAGCGCAGTACTCGGCGCTCGGCGTGTACGACGCTGATGGGATGATCACGTCATTCGTCCACCATGGGCTCGATGCCGAGACCATTGCGCGGATCGGCAATGAGCCTCGTGGAAGGGGGCTGTTGGGGCAGGTCATCATCACTGATCGGCCTATCCGCGTGGCTGATATCGGTTGCGATCCTCGCTCATGCGGGTTTCCCGAGCATCACCCACCGATGCGCTCGTTCCTGGGCGCGCCAATCAGCCGCGGCGGTCGCCGCTTCGGCAACCTGTACCTCACGGACAAGCGCGACGGTACCGAATTCAGCGAGTACGACGAGGCACTGGTCATGGCGCTGGCAGCTTTCGCAGCAAGTGCCATCGAGAGCGCCGAGCTGGTCAGTGTTGAACGCGCCCGAGCTGAGGCCGTTTCAGGGCAGGTCGCAGCTGAGGCCAGCGAGCGCGCCCGTCGAGAGGTCTTGTCGGCGGTGATCGCTGCGCAAGAGTCGGAGCGGGCGCGCGTGTCGCGCGATCTACATGACGACATCGGGCAGGCACTCACTTCAGTTCTCTTGGGCCTGCACCTGATCGAATCGCCAGCGCAGCAAGGAACCGACGTAGGCGACGACACGTCTCGGCGAGTGGACGAGCTGAGACAACTCGTCGGCGATGCACTTCGCCGAACCCGTCACCTGGCGTTCGAGCTCCGGCCGACAGTGCTCGACGATGTCGGTCTGGCGCCGGCTCTGGCGCGGCTTGTCGCCGACACGAGCGAACGGTCCGGCGTGAGCGTCGATGCAGTTGTCGATTCGGCGCCGGAGCTCGCCAGGGTGAGTTCCGAAATCGCCACCGTGGTCTACCGGGTTGTGCAGGAAGCACTCACCAATGTCGTTCGCCACGCCCGGGCAACCAATGCCAGCGTCGCAGTCACCGCAGCCGCCGGGCGGCTCCGCGCGCTCGTCGAAGACAATGGGATCGGCTTCGACCCGACCGAGCCGGCACACGGACACCTCGGGCTCCAGGGGATGAGCGAACGAGCAGAGATTGTCGGGCCAAATTGGTATGCACATACTGATAATACAAGTGGTCGTCAAAATATAATTGGGTCTGTCTTAAACTATTTAAAAGTAATTGAGAAATTTGATATA
>JANPOJ010000286.1:0-6625 GCA_031427935.1 Ilumatobacteraceae bacterium
GGCCTCGAAGTCGCCCGGCGAACTCTGCGTCCACTGATGGTGGTGTGAGATGCGCACTGAGCAAATCGTGCTGGTCGCAACCTTCCACGCTCGTCCGGAGACACGCGACGAGCTGTACGGCAGGCTCCTCGAGATGGTCGAGTTGACGGTCGTCGAGCCGGGCTGCGTGCAATACGAACTGCATACCAACGACGCCGATCCGATGCAATTCACCTTTGTCGAGACGTGGGCGTCCGCCGCTGCTTTGGCCGGCCACGACGACAGCACCCACGTCCGAGCAATCATCTCCGACGTTCCGAGGCTGACGTCGCGACCCGTGATCATCCAACGGCTGCGCCGGGTTGGACACAACGAGGAGTTGTGACCGCGCAACGCGACTACAGCCTCACGGGACCCGAGTCACAACGAGCCATCGAACGCGGACTAGCCGATGCTGATTGGTATCGCCCGCCGCTCGACTCGGATCGACTTCGGCAGTTGATGGACCGCCGCAACGGGCGTACCGCCGCGCACACGTTGTTGTGGCTGGGCCTGCTGGTTGGTGCGGGTGTCCTCGCGTATCGGTCACTCGGCAGCTTTTGGGCGGTCCCCACGTTCGCCGTGTACGGCGCGCTCTACGGTGGCTCAGCCGACCCGAGGTGGCACGAAAACGGGCACGGCACCGCCTTCCGTTCGCGGTCGGCCAACGATGCCGTGTACTACCTGGCGTCGTTCATGCTGCTTCGCGAGCCAACTTTGTGGCGTTGGTCGCACGTGCGTCACCACAGCGACACCATCATCGTCGGCCGCGACCCGGAGATCGTCTTTCCGCGGCCGCCCAGGCTGCGCACCATCCTGCCCAACTACCTGCACATCTTCAACGGCCCGGCGATGCTCAAGCGGATGGTTGCCCACGCCTTCGGGCGAATCGACGGCGACACCCGCGACTTCGTGCCAGCCGACGACTTGAGGCGTGTCGTGTGGGAGGCGCGCATCTTCGTGGCCCTCCTGTCGTCAACGGTGGCGTGGTCGCTCGTTACATGGTCGATCGTGCCCCTGTTGTTCATCGGCCTGCCGTCGTTCTACGGCGTGTGGTGGCTGTGGTTCTTCGGGATGACCCAGCACGCCGGCCTCCGCGAGGACGTGCTCGACCATCGACTGAACACCCGAACCATCTACATGAACCCGGTGTTCCGCTTCCTCTACTTGAACATGAACTACCACACCGAACACCACATGTTCCCGTCGGTGCCGTATCACGCGCTGCCAGCACTGCACGACGAAGTGAAGAGCTTCCTGCCTGAGCCCTACCCGTCGACGTGGTCTGCCTATCGCGAGATCATCCCGACCCTCTTGAAACAACGTCGCGACCCGACCTACGACATCGCCGATCGCGTGATTCCCGATGGTGGAACGATCGCTACCAGCATCTGTGTCTCTGATCACGATTCGTCGGTCGACCTCGGTGCCGTCTCAGATCTGGACGTCGGCGGTATCCGTCGCGTTGACTTGGGCGACCGCACGTTCCTGCTGTGCCGCTATGCAGACGACGGCTTCGCCCTCACCGACGGGCTGTGCACCCACGGCCGCACTCACCTCGCCGACGGGTTCCTGGACGGCTGCGAGATCGAGTGTCCCAAGCACAACGGCCGCTTCGACCTGCGCACCGGCGAACCGCTGCGCAGGCCGGCCACAGTACGGCTGACCCGGCACCGAGTGGAGATCATCAATTGTCGCATCGTCGGGACGATCGAGCCGTGACACTCGACCCACAGGCGGCAGCGCTGCTCCAACGCCTGGCTGCCCGCAATGCCCCACGCTTGCACGAACAGTCCGTCGCCCAGGCACGCGCCGGCGCCTACGGATTCCTCGAACTGTTCGGCCCGCCACCGACCGTCGCTGCCGTCGATCACCGTTTCATACCAGGACCGACCGCTGACATCCCGATCCGCATCTACACACCCGACGGTGAACGCCCGTTCGCCGCACTCATCTACCTTCACGGTAGCGGGTTCGTGATCAGCAACATAGGAATCTTCGACAGTCCGAGCCGGCACCTGGCCAATCGGACCGGATGCATCGTGATCGCCGTCAACTATCAAAAGGCCCCCGAGCACAAATTCCCGACCGGCTTCGACGATGCCTACTCCGCCTTCGAGTGGGTACACGCCAACGCCGACAGCCTCAACGTCGACCCGGCTCGAATCGGCGTCATCGGCGACAGCGCCGGGGGGACACTGGCAACGGCGATCTGCCTGAAGACGCGCGACTTCGATGGACCTCCGGTTTGGCGACAAGTGCTCATCCACCCACCGACGCAATGGGACGAAGTCACACCGTCGATGGTCGACAACGCCGAGGGGCTCCTACTGGAAACCGAGGCCATGTTCTGGTTCCGCGACCATTACCTCGACGAATCGCAATGGATGGACCCGCTTGCCGCACCGCTGCGCGCCGAGTCAGTCACCGGATTGCCTCCAGCACTCGTTGTCACGTGCGAGTACGACCCGCTGCGCGACGAAGGTGAGATGTACGGCAAGCGTCTTCGTGCCGCCGGCGTTCCGACCACAATCACCAGATACCAGGGCATGATCCACGGCTTCTACGGCACGGTTGAAGCGCTCGATGCCGCCCACTACCTCTACGACGAGATCGCCGCCTTCCTCCTGCGCGATCAAGACTGATCGCCGAGGTGACCCGGGCTGTGCAAGCTGTGCCCACGCGGGTGCCCTTCGCGCATCCCGGCGCAGGCCTCCGCCTACACTCTGTGTCTCGACAGGTTGCGTACCGCCGGTCCCATTGCCTTCTACGGCGTGCGAGAGGCTTCGATCTGAGCGCTCGTGTTCGTTGCGGCGTCATGAGCAATCGGGCCAACATTTGGCCATCGGGTGCACTTAAGCTAGTGAGGTAGACGAAGTGACCGCGGAACCGGATGCTGAGCTCGGTGAGGTTGGGCCAGCGTTGCTGGCGGTGGGTGTCGAGGCGGCGGGCGGGCGAGCACGCGGCGGGTGTTGTCGGGGATCGCCATCAGCCGCTGTGGTAGGTGATGGTCAGGTGGCGGGTCGGTGTGCGTCGAGGCGGTGGCAGAACTTGTCGAGGTCGTCACGCCCGAACTTCCAGTCGAAGGGCACGGGCCGCTGGTTGTAGCGCGCCTCGAACGCGCCGATCCGTCCGCTGATGTCGTCGAGGGTGGTGAAGTCGTTGGGTTGACGACTTTGGGTTGCCTGATCGAGAAGTAGATCTCGCACTGAGCGGCCAGATGGCCATCGGCGGGCAGGAAAGCGATTTCAACGCTGGCACCAAGCGAGACCAGAACAAGGCAGGCTCGACTTCCTGGATCGAACCTCTGTCCGCAAAGGTCTCTCCGATCGCCGTCCTTTGAAGCTTGTCACGATGTGTGGAATTTGGTCAAAGAATAGGCTGGGCATCGATCTGCGGCTCTCAGCGCCACCCGCGAATATCGCTATCAGTCATATTCATTGCAATGTTGTGCGTCTTTAACCAGGTCTTATAGGCAATAAGACGAACGTACATTCGGAGCCGGGTGTGAGAATCGAACTCACGACATCTTCATTACAAGTGAAGTGCTCTGCCGACTGAGCTAACCCGGCGGGGATGCGGGAAATGGTAGAGGACTACCCTCGACAAAACCTACGGAAAAAGTCCTGGCACAGGGAACGCCCTCGTGTAGGCCACGCCCATGCACCGGCTGGCGCCTGCGTCAGTTCTGCTGTGAGTCGGATTCCGAATCGGCACGCGACATCCGACTCACAGGCGGTCGGCGCGGCTGCGCTGGCGATCTGGGCGCCAACGTTTGTCCACCGCCGCAGGTCATCGAAATCTGTGGCGCCCAGATCCGCAACGCCCGGGTAGCAGCGCGCCGAAGCGGCAATATGTGCGAGATGCCTGGCTACTTCGAAACGGGGTTCATCACGTTCCAGAACCACCCGATCAAGCGGGGAGTGCTGCACTACGCGGGTGACGGAGACATGGCTTCGATGGCGCAGGCTCGAAGCCACGGGCTGCGCCAGCAACCGTCGCCGTCGGTCACGAGGTCATCGAGCCAGGCCCGGCCATCCCGTGTGGGTACGTCAACCACGCGCGACAACGCGGCCAACCGGTCGCCGGCGTCGATGTCGGGCCGCACGAGAGGGAGCCCCAGCAACACCTCGTCTCGGGTCATGGTGACCTCCAGCGATTCGAGCCCAAGTGCGCGGCGGCTGCGGTCGGGCGAGGCAAGTGCCTGCACCGCGGTGCTGGCCTCCACACCGTGGCGCACGGCGAGCACGGCGATCACCCTGCGGCGTGCAAGATCGACCTCGTCGGCCAAGGCCCGCCCCAGTGAATCGTCGTGCTGAACGCCGAGGGTGCTGAGGGCGGCGAGCGCCCGTGCCGCGTGAGTGGCGCCATCGCGCAGCACGCGGTCGAGGTCCGCGGCCAATGACAGGTCGACCGTGGCGCCGCGCAGCGCGTCGAGCGCAGCCAGGCTCACGACACGGTCGGGATCGTCGAGCCGGTTCCGCACGACGGCGCGCGCCCGCTCGTCGTCGAGCACACCACAGGCGCGCATCAGGCGCAGCGCTGTCGGGGTCGGTGTCGACCCGGCAGCCAGCACAGCGTCGACCGCCGGTGCGACGGCTGCACCGAGCCGGCACAGGGCGCGCCCCGCGGCGGCAGCCGTCGCGGTGTGGCCGAGCGCGGCGACGATGGGGTCGACCATCCCCACGTCGTCGGGTCCGACGGATGACAGCGCGGCCAATCGCACCGTGATCTCGTCGTCGACCAGCAACCGCGACAGCACTATGCGGTCGCCCCCGATGCCGGCTAGCGCGCCCGCTGCTGCCCGCCGGTCGGCAGGGTCGGCTGCCATCGCCGACGCCGAGATCTCGGTCGTCAACCGGTCGCGCGCCTGCTCGTCGAGCACAGCGAGCTGGGCCAGAGCGCCGAGCCGCACCGCGGGCCGGCCATCGTTGGCGAGGTGCTCCAACTCGGCAAGCACCGCCGGCGACGCTTCGGCCGCCACGAGCTCGAGCCCGAGTCGCACCTCGAGGCCGTCGTCGCTCACCAGCAGGTTGTGCAGTGCCGCGGCCTCGGCTTCGTCGTGCACGTCCACGGAGTAGTCGGCCAGAAGACGTTGCTGCAGGCTGGCCGCCAGCGCCCGCCGGTAGGCGCGCCCCATCGAGATGGCCACCACGGTCCATCCCGCGCACAGCACGATGGCGAACACGATCACGGCTGTCAGTGCGCCGGGCAGAAGTTGGAAGGCGAGCAGCAGCACACCGCTGATGCCGATGGCTGCGGGCACGCCGATTCCCTCGACGCTGGTCTGCACGGCGAGGCGCTCGTCGGCGGGCAGCACCTGATATGCCGCATTGATCGACGTACGGGTGGTCCCGTCGGTCAGCGCGACGTCACTGAGTCGAGCCAGCGCGGCGAGCGTGAAGAGCCCGAACGATCCGCCACCGACCAGGGCCAGCGGCACGAGCATTGCAGCAACGAGCACCGTGACGAACATGGGGTTCGCCACCAGGCCGAATCGCACCCCAAGGCGCTGCAGCAAGAAGCCGGCAAGGAGGGCGAGGAACACGATGTCGACCAGGTTCAACACGACCGTGTACTTCGCAAGGAAGCGGGTCATGTCGTCGCCCGAGTACCGGTGCGAGGCACGGTCGAAGAACAAGAAGTCGACCACCTGGGTGCCCATGGCTGACAGCGTCTGGTAACCGAACACCAGCATCACGAAGGGGTGCGTGAGCAACCGCCGCAGCGGTGGGCGTGGCCCATCCGTTGGCTCGCCGGCGTCGTGCTGCGAGAGGGCACTGGGGTGTCGCCGCCAGGTGACGAACAGCAGCCCGAGGAAGACGAGCTCGAACGCAGTGGTTGCAAGCAGCAGGTTGCGAGTGGACCCCAACAACGCGAGCAGCGGGATGCCGGCGAGACCTCCGGCCAGGAACCCGACAGCGAACCCCAACACGATACGCGGGAACTGCACCTTGATCTCGCGCACGTCGAGCATGCGCCCGGCCTGGCCCCCGATGAACACGAAGCCAATCTGGATCAGGATCGGGAACGACACCAGCAGCACGGCGGAGATCCAGCGGCCGCCGGCCAGCAACACCAGCCACGAGCAGAAGAACACTACCGCGAAGGCGCCCAGCACCCCTCCTGCCACGGCGACGAGCGGGAACCGCCGGACGGCTCTCGCCATCGCCGCGGAGATTGGGATGCCGATGGCTGCGATCGCAACGTATGTCGCCGGTAGCCACGACGACCCGTAGGTGTCGAGGAAGAGCGAGTTGGCCGGCACCAGGAGCAATGCCATCGTCATGCCGAACGCCACCGCCTGGGAAATGAGCAGGAGCACGACGCCACGGGTGGTCCGTGCGTGTGACTCGGCGCCGGCCGTCACGCTATTCACCGTCGGTCGGCGCGGTATGCGCGGCCGCAGCCCGCAACTTTGCGACGAGCGAGGCGATCACCCCGTTGGCCAGCTCCGGCCAGTCGAGGAGGAGCTCGTCGAGCACCGGCTTGCGGACCGTGAGGAGATGAGTGGGCTCGAGCGCGGTCACGGTGGCCGACCTCGGCTCGGGCACCAGCACGGCCAGCTCGCCGACGATCGCCCCGGGTCCCAACTCGACCAGCGTCG
>JANPOJ010000287.1:0-3521 GCA_031427935.1 Ilumatobacteraceae bacterium
CTCGACCGTCAGGGAGGGGCCATCGGCCCGCGGCCCACCAAAACGAAGAAAGGCGCGAGCGTCCGCCACCTCGACGTCGGCGAGGTCTTTCTCGATCTCGTCGAGATCGAGGGGCTGGTCGGCGGCGTCGCTCATCGCCTCGATGGTACCGCTGGGACCCGGGCCGCGCCTCCCTCGCTCGCGGTCGGCGATCCGGTCGGGCGCGACTTGTGCCGCCGGTGGCGTGATATCGCGCCCGACCCGACAGTGTGGGCGCGACTTGTGCCGCCGGTGGCGTGTGTGCCGCCGGTGGCGTGATATCGCGCCCGACTGGCCTGGCGTGAGGCTGTTCCGCGCCCGATCGGATGGGGATGACCTACTGTTCGAGCGTGGCCCAGGTTCGACTCGAGCACATCACCAAATCGTTCGGGGATGGTGCAGAGGCGGTGAAGGCGGTCGACGACGTGACGCTCGACATCGAGGATCGCGACTTCATGATCCTGCTCGGTCCGTCCGGGTGTGGAAAGAGCACGCTGCTGCGAATGGTCGCCGGGCTGGAGACGCCGACGAGCGGCGACATCTACATCGGCAACACCCGGGTCAACGACATCGAGCCGAAGCTGCGCGATGTGGCGATGGTGTTCCAGAGCTACGCCCTGTACCCGCACAAGACCGTGCAGGCCAACATCGAGTTCCCCCTGAAGGTCCGTGGCGTCTCGAAGCCGGATCGTGCCGCGCAGGCAACGACCGCGGCCGATGCCTTGGGGCTCGTCGAGTACATGGATCGCAAGCCTGGCCAGCTCAGTGGTGGCCAGCGTCAGCGGGTGGCGCTCGCTCGAGCCATCGTTCGCCAGCCGGCCGTGTTCTGCATGGACGAGCCGCTGTCGAACCTCGACGCCAAGCTGCGTGGCGAGACCCGCGCCGAGCTCGTCGACCTCCACCGCCGTCTCGACGCGACGATCATCTACGTCACCCACGACCAGGTCGAGGCGATGACCATGGGCACCCGTGTGGCCGTGATGAACCGCGGCCAGTTGCAACAGATCGGCACGCCGCAGCAGGTCTACGCCAAACCCGAGACGGTCTTCGTCGCCACCTTCATCGGAACGCCGCCGATGAACGTGATGCCGGCGGGGTTGTTCGAACGAAGCGATGCACTGGTAGGTGTTCGGCCCGAACACTTGGAGATCACATCGAACGGTGGCCTGCCAGTCACCGTTCGGATGGTCGAGCAGCTCGGTCACGAGACATTGCTGATCTGCGACGCTGCAGGCACTCGCGTCGTCGTGCGCCAAGATGCCGAGGCCGACGTGCCGTCGATCGACGCCGAGATCCACCTCGACGCGACCGAGGCACATCGCCATCGCTTCGATCCACTGACCGAACGCAGGGTCGACGGATGAAACGCAAGTGGCGCGACTTCCCCATCGCGCTGGGAATGTTGGCGCCGTCGGCGGTGATCCTCGGTGCGTTCGTGGTGTACCCGCTGGTGCGGGCCATCCAGCTCGGCCACCTTCGGTGCGACGCCACCGGCAAGCGTTGCCGCGAAGGTGGATGGGGTCAGTACATCGACGTGTTCCGCAGCGACGAGTTCCAGCACGCCCTGGCCAACACCGGGCGACTGGCGTTGATGACCGTGCCGATCGGGCTGGCACTGGGCATCGGGCTGGCCGTGCTGGCCGACAAGCAGATCCGCGGCATCGGCTTCTTCCGCACCGTGTTCTCCTCCACCGTTGCGACCAGTGTCGCGGTGGCCAGCCTGGTGTGGTTCGTGTTGCTGCAGCCGCAAGTCGGTGTGCTCCCGGACCTCTTCCACAGCATCATTCCGTCGTTGAAGCAGCCAGGGTTGTTGCAGGACCCGGGCACAGCGTTGCCGGCCGTAGCCCTCAGCAGCATCTGGGCCAGCCTCGGGTTCACGTTCATCGTCATGACCGCGGCACTCCAGGGAGTTCCGCGGGAACTGTACGAGAGCGCGTTCGTCGATGGTGCCGGCGGTTGGATGCGCTTCACCAACGTCACGCTGCCGATGCTGAGCCCGACGATCCTGTTCACGTCGGTCGTGCTCACGACGAGGGCGTTCCAGGCCTACGCCGAGGTTGCCTTGCTGACCGGTGGCGGCCCGAACCCGGAGCGCCCGACCGAGTCCGTCGCGTACCTGATCTACGGCAAGACCTCGCTGGTGAAGAACGACATCGGGTTGAAGTCGAGCGCCGCGGTGTTGCTGTTCTTCGTGCTGTTGGTGCTGGCATTGGTGCAATTCCGCGGGCTCGACAAGCGGGTGCACTATGGCAACTAGGTTCGGGGGACGTCACGCCGCAACCACTGGTGCCACGGAGATGCTGCACGGCGCCCGCAAGGTCGGCCGCTATGCCCTACTGATCTTCGTCGCCTTTGTTGTGCTGTTCCCGATCTATGCGGCACTGATGCAGTCGCTGAAGAGCGGGCCCGATGCGATCGACCACCCGAAGTCGTTGCTCCCGATCAACTTCACCTTCGGCACCCTGCGTGCGGCCTGGAACCTCGGCCACCTTGGGCGGCTGATGTTGAACAGCACGATCGTTGCTGTGGTGGTCACGTTCGGCGTGATCATCACCAGCGTGCTTGCCGCGTACGCGTTTGCGTTCCTCGACTTTCCAGGGAAAGGCCCGACGTTCGTGAGCTTCCTCGCGACATTGTTGGTGCCCGCCGAATTGACTGTGGTGGTCAATCAGCGCACCATCGATTCGCTGGGCTGGATCAACAGCTATCAGGGCCTGATCGTGCCGTTGCTTGCCACGACGTTCGGCACGTTCCTGGTTCGTCAGGTGTTCCTGACCGTTCCGAAGGAGTTGCGCGAAGCGGCTGCGCTCGACGGCGTCGGCCACTTCCGGTTCCTGTGGGAGATCGCTGCGCCACTGTGCCGCCCGACCCTCGGGGCGCTGGCCCTGTTCACGTTCCTCGGCACGTGGAACCAGTACCTGTGGCCGCAGGCCGTCACCACCGACTCAGCTCACCAAACCATTCAGATCGGGCTGGAGCGGCTGAAGCTGGGCGATATCTCCCGGCTCAATCTGGTCACCGCCGGAGCCGTCATCGCCGCGTTGCCGATCTTCGTCGTGCTGATTCTGTTCCAGCGTCAGTTGGTGCGCGGCCTGACGGCTGGGGCCGTGAAGGGATGAAGCGACTCGCGGGGGTGTTGTCGGCGCTGCTCGTCGTCACAGCGTGCGGATCTGGCCAGTCGATCGTCACTGCCGGGCGAAAGCCGACGGTCGCCACGCAGCCGCCGGTCACGTTCGCCCCTGGCGACACCGTGGCTCCCGGCGAGACTCGGCCGCCGGCCGATACGACCATCGCGCCGACGACGACTGCCGCGCTGCTCGACACGCTGCCGAACTGCCCGACCGAGGCGTTGGCGACTGCCACCAGCCCGGTCGAACTGACCTTCTGGCATGGGATGAACGGCCCACTTGCCACCGAGTTGCAGGCGCTGACCGACGCGTACGACGCCAGCCAATCGAAGGTCCATGTCACCCTGATCGAGGGAAGCTACGAAGAGACCATCG
>JANPOJ010000288.1:0-1563 GCA_031427935.1 Ilumatobacteraceae bacterium
GTGGTCTCGCGGCGCGCTCGACAGCGATCGTGATGAACCTCGCTAGTGCTTCCGTCGCCGACGCCCGAGTTCGCGGCTGCCACTCCTGCCACTGATCAGCGAGCCAACCCCGCGACCACTCGTGAACGCGGACTTCGCACAACGGCGTCCGCCACGACTCTGGCTCGTCCGTTGTCGCGTCGAACCGCTCGCCGGCGTGGACAGCCTGTGTCAGTGGACCTCGATACCGTTCGGCCTCGGCCCGGGTGCGAAACGACTTGCTCCGATGCCGACCGTCGATCGTATAACGCACCACCGCTTGTGCCGTGGAACGGCGGTCCTGAACCCCGTAGACCTTGACCATCTGCATCGGTCGAGCCATCAGTCATCACCCCCCGTCATCTCGCCGTCAGAGACCGCCAGTGACCCGTGTTCGTGGGAAGGCTTTGGGAAGAGGATAGCCAATCGGTCGCTGCCACCGTGCCTGACCTGGTCGAACACCTGTCCTGAGCATCGGGTTCCTAAACCGTGTGTCGTAGGTTCGAATCCTACCGGGGCGCCAAGAAAGACCAGGTAGATGGCCAGTTACACCGTGTCTCCCGGCGAGGCATGAGCTGGTGGCCCATGTTTCGGCCCATGCGGCCCATACACCGCTCGTGTCCGGCTCTTCGTTGTTAGGTTGCGTCGATGGTGATGTCAGTGCGGTCTCGGGGCTGACGGAGTGCGCGGCTCGCTTCGCCAACGACGCCCTGGGTCGTGGGAGCTGCGAGTGCACGCCGGACGAGACTCGACGACCGGCAGGTCGGCGTATGTCACCCGCACGGTGCGTGGGGACCGTGACGCCGCGGAACGCGGGGCTCCTCGCGCTCGTCGCTCAGGTCAGCGACTCGCCCACATCTCCGATGTTCGGCACCGTCGGCGAGCTATGCGACAAGTGGTGGAGTACAGCCCCCCGAACCTGTCGCCGACGGTGGCTCGTGAGTATCGACGGCAGATCGACCGACGGCTCGTGCCGACGCTCGGTCACGTCAAGGTGGCCGACCTTCGGGCGAACCAGCTGGACGCCTGGTACAGCGAACTGCTCACCTGCGGCGCCGTCAGTGGTCAGCCGCTGTCGGCCAACTCGGTGCGGCGCATTCATTCGGTGCTGCACCGCGCGCTCGAGCAGGGCATCGCGTGGGACTGGATCGCCTACAACCCGGCCCGTCGGGCAAGCCCGCCACCGGTACGTCGGCCGTGTCTGCACCTTCCCGGCGCTGAGGAGGTCGTCAGCCTGATCGCGGCAGCGCATGCGGTCAACCGGAGCCTGTCGATCTTTCTTCGTCTTGCTGCGGTCACGGGTGCCAGGCGCGGTGAGCTGTGCGCATTGCAATGGCAACACGTCGACTTCCGGCGGCACACGTTGCACGTCGCCGGCCAGGTTGCGCACACCGTGGCCGGCCCGGTTCAACGACCGACGAAGAACCACGCAGAACGGCGTGTCACACTCGACCCTGTCACCCTCGCCGAACTCGGCGAGCTCGCTGGCTCCCAGCGGAGGTTTGAGCCTGATCGCTACATCTTCAGCCACGACCCGACGGGATG
>JANPOJ010000289.1:0-6137 GCA_031427935.1 Ilumatobacteraceae bacterium
GACAAGACCAAAGCGGCGCACATCGCGCCCGGAGTCTTCACCATCGGAGAGATCGCCTACATGGACGCTGACGGGTACGTGTTCATCACCGACCGCTTCAGCGACATGGTCGTGTCGGGCGGCGTCAACATCTACCCCGCCGAGGCCGAGCAGGTGTTGATCGAGCACCCCGGCGTGGCCGACGTCGCGTGCATCGGTGTGCCCAACGCCGACATGGGCGAGGAGTTGAAGGGGCTCGTCATCGCCGCCGATCCGGCCAACCCACCCGACCCCACCGAATTGCTCGCCTACTGCCGCGAGCGCCTGACCCGTTACAAGTGCCCGCGCACCATCGAGGTCGTCACCGACCTTGGTCGCACCACGATGGGCAAGATCAACAAGCGCTCCCTTCGCGCCCCGTACTGGGCCGACGCCACTGCCTGATCACCCGCTCCATCAGGAAACTTTGGCGTCAAACGTTCAACCACGCTGGCCTGGTATGGAAGCAGCGAGGACCGACGGCTAGCGTGTGATCGTTCGATCGCACGAGGGGGTTTGATCGTATGGAAGACCGCTGGATCGCCGACTGGCCGCCGAGCGAACGCTGGCCGCACTACACCCGTTCGAACGCCGGAGAGGTGATGGCCCCACCGGCGTCGCCGCTCGGGCAGCAGTTCGTCTTCGACAACGGAATCGTCCTGGGCTGGCGCGACGGCTACGAGCGGATGAGCTACTTCGACCCCGGCGAGATGTCGGAGACATTGCCGGAGACAGGCGGGTTCTTCGGCGGCTACTTCTACATCAACCTGTCGAACGTTCGCATGCAGGGTGTACGCAACCCGGTCCTGACGGTCGCGCAACTCGACCTCGCCTTCTTCGGCGACCATCCCGACGTGCCGCCCTACGTCGCCGATCCGCGCGACGACAAGCCCGATCTCGTTCCCGGCATCTTGAAGCACATGGGCTGGGTCATGAGCACCACGTCGTGGCCGGAGATCGACGAGGAGAAGGCCGCGATGAAGTCGCTGCGACGCGACCGGCCTGATCTCTCGACGATGCCCGACGACGAGCTCGTTGCCCGGGCCCGGTCGCTGCAGCCGTGGCTCGTTCGACTGTTCGATGCCCACACGGTGTCATCGAGCAGCTCGGGTATCGCCCCGGGCATCTTGTACGCCATTGGCCAGGCAATCGGCGATCCGACCGTGCCGATGAAGCTGCTCTCCGGCCTCGGCGACGTCGACTCCGCCGAGCCGAGCTACGCGTTGTGGGAGCTGTCGCGCAAGATTCGCAGCAGCAAGGAGCTGACCGAGGCCTTCGACGAGGGCGTCGATGGCCTGCCCGAACGGCTCGCGGCCTCCGGCAGCGCCGACGCACAGTCGTTTCTCGCCACGTTCCGCGACTTCATCGTCGACTACGGCTCGCGTGGCCCGAACGAGTGGGAGATCAGCGCGGATTCGTGGGAGACCAAACCTCGGCTACCGCTGATCATGCTCGACCGAATCCGCTTGCAAGGCGACGACGAATCACCTCGCATCCGCAACGCGACGAAGGTCACCGAGCGGCTGCAGGTGATCGAAGAAGTGCGCGCCAAGGTCCAACCACTTGGTGAGGAGTTGACAGCCCAGTTCGAAGGAGCACTGATCGCCGGCAACATGCAGGGGTTCCGCGAACGAACCAAGAGCACCATCGTGATTGCCGTCAACGAGCTGCGGGTGATCTTCAACGAGCTTGGACGTCGACACGTTGCCGCCGGTCACATCGACCGACCCGACTACATCTTCATGCTCCTCGACGAGGAGGTCGAACCGTTCGTCGCCTCGCCGACCGGCTGGAACGAGACGCTCGCCGAGCGTCACGGGATATGGCGCGAGTTGTTCGATCGCGAGCCGCCGTACTTCATCCGCGACGCCGTCGTGCCGCCGATCTCGACGTGGGCGAAGCGGGGCAGCGCCGAGGTCACCGCGGTTTCCGTTGGCGACGTGCTGCCCGGGATCGCCGGCTGCCCGGGCGTGATCACCGGCAAGGCGTGTGTGATCCTCGACCCTGCCGACCCCCGCGATCTCGGCCCTGGCGACATCCTCATCGCTCCCCAAACCGACCCTGGTTGGACGCCGCTGTTCATGGCGGTCGATGGGGTGGTCGTCAATGTCGGCGGCCAGATCAGCCACGCGATCATCGTCAGTCGTGAGCTCGGCCTGCCCTGCGTCGTCTCGGTGAAGGACGCAACAGCTCGCATCCCCGACGGCGCGATCATCGAGGTCGACGGCGACAACGGCAAGGTCACCATCATGGAGCTCCCGGCATCATGACGGCGACTGATCTGGCCACGTTCGATCCGTTCGACGCCGACACCTTGCAGTGCCCGTATCCCCACTACGCGACCATGCGCGAGGAAGCACCGGTGCTGTTGCTCGAACAGTTCGGTCTGTACCTCGTGACCCGCCACGATCTGGTGCTGGCGATCCTTCGCGACCCGGCGACGTTCTCGTCGAAGTTCGGTCGGCCGACCATGCCGATGAGTGACGATGACAACGCCAAGATCGCCGAGGTCTATGCGGAGGGCTACCCGCGGGTGTCGACGATGCTGACCACCGACCCTCCCGAGCAGACTCGCTTTCGAGGCTTGGTTGCCAAGGCGTTCAACCCGAAGACGATCTCGGCGATGGAGCCGTTCATCCGCAGCATCGTCACCAAGCTGATCGACTCGTGGGGAGATCGCACGAACCTCGAGTTCGTTGCCGACTTCGCCGTGCCACTACCGGTGTGGGTCATCGCCACGATGTTGAACCAGCCGGAGGAGCGTTTCGCCGACATCAAGCGATGGAGCGATGCGTCGATCGCGGGTATCGGCACCAACATCTCCCTCGACCGGCGACTTGCCGCCGAGCGAGAGACCAACGAGTTCCAGCGCTACTTCGAATCGGAGATCGAACGGCGCCGGCTCGAGCCGCAGGACGATCTGCTGACCAACCTGCTCAACGCCAGCCTCGACGAGCCCGGTGTCGACCCACGACCGCTCGACATGCCCGAGATGCTCAGCATCATCTCGCAGCTGATGGTTGCCGGGAACGAGACCACGACCAAGTTGTTGTCCGAGATGATGCGCCTGCTCGGCCAGCATCCCGACCAGTGGAAGCAAGTACAGACCGACCCGTCACGGATCGAGCGAATCGTCGAGGAATCACTGCGATTGTCCAGCCCGACGCAGGGCATCTTCCGGATCACGACCCAAGACGTCGAACTGGGCGGCGTGACCGTGCCGAAGGGTGCGCGCTTGGTGCTGGTGTACGGCGCAGCAAACCGTGACGAGGTGGTGTACCCCGACGCCGAGTCCTTCGACCCGGATCGACCGCGGTTGAAAGAGCACCTGGCCTTCGGGAAGGGCATCCACTTCTGCCTCGGCGCAGCGTTGTCGCGGCTCGAAGCGCGAGTCGCCCTGGAGGAGCTCACGCGACGCATCGGCTCGTACCGGCTGGCCGACTTCAACGACTACCGCTACTTCCCCAGCTTCATGCTCCGCGGATTGCTTCGGCTCGACATCGAACTCGCGTCACCCGCAGCCCCCTGCGCCATGACCTGCCGTGCGAAAACGGCAAGAGCGGGTGACGCGGCTTGCGTCACCCGCTCTGTCTGGGGGATCTGAGGTCTGACTGACGTCTCAGGCGTCGCCGCCGCCGTGGTCGCCGGAGTCATCGGTGCCGCCGCCGTGCTCGCCGTTGTCGTCCACGTCGATGCTGGCCGGGTTGTCCTCGACGCTGCTCGAGGTGACGCTGTTATCGACGCCGTTGTCGTCGACACCGATGCGGGCGGGATTGTCTTCGACGCTGTTCACCGTTGCGGCGGCGGCAACGCTGTTCGACGTGCCGTTGTCGTCGACGCCGATTCGGGCGGTGTTGTCTTCGACGGTGTTCGTCGTGGCGACGGTCGGGGTGACCTTCGCAACGGTGACCTGTGTCGGGACACTGTGACGGGGTGCATCACCGCGGGCGGCGAACGCTGGGACGCCGAATCCGACGGTGGCGATTCCGGCGGTGATCCAGATGAGTGACTTCTTCATGATGTTGTCTCCTTGAGTCGTACTGAGTGGGTATTGGTTGGTAGTGAGCAAGGTACGAGGAGGCCTCCCAACGGACGTCCCGCCACTATCCAAGGGACGTCAAAGTGGCCCCGCCCATTGGTGCTACGACCGCTCTGACCTGCCACGATGCGGACGTTCGCGAGTCCGCTCATGCGGCGCTCGACGTGTCAAATCACTTCCAAGGCCCCGTTGACGTAACGCAAGTCGATGAATCGGCTCGTCGCGACCCGTGGTGATGGTCGAGCTTCCAACGCGCTGTCACGGTCGAGTCAACTCCCGCTGTCACATCACTGACAACGATTATTTCGTGTCGCAGGTCTGGCAGCGGAACTTCGGCATCGAGGACAAGCGAGTCGCGGTGATCGACGCGCGCACGGGATTCGATCATCGATAGCGGCCGGCCGATCAAGCGCAACTTTGCCAAGCCGGGCTTCACGACCCAGACCGAGCTGACTGGCAAATGGAACAGGGACACCGACGAAGTGTTCAAGAAGATCGAACGCCAGGTCTTTGAGCGAGTGCGAATTGCGACGCGGTGTGTGTGGCGCCGAGCATCGTGATGCCGTGATCAAGATGTGCATGATCCATCTTGTGCGCAGCGAGGACTACCGCGACGGTGTGCTTCGTGTGCTCGATCGGTTCGAACCGCAAGCAATGAGTGAGTATCCGTCCAACGCAGAGCTGCACAGTCGATTTAGGGCGCGAACCGGACAGCTTCCTCCGCCCGGCTATGTCGAGTATCTCGTCGCCAATTGGATGAACCGACAGCGGGGTGGCGCCGCCTTCTTCGAGAGGCGACCGAGGATCGTCTCGCTGCTGCTGAGGCCCGGTCGAGGTAGACGCATCGCTGCCGGGTCTGGCGCTTGGTGACAACCCGATGGTGCACGCTGATCTACCGTCAGGCAGGTTCGGCATCCGCGATGCGCTCCCAGTCGGCGACGCCGATCTGATCATGGCCCCACTTGCGCGACGTGTTGTTCTCCACCAAGGACCTGATCGCGAGCAAGACCCTCACCACTCTCGTCAAAGTGCGACCGGGAACAGTGCCATCGATACGGCACCGATCGGCACTTCGGCGCTCTCTGATTCACAATCGCACACTCCCTGGGGAGTCTGGGGAGTGACCTGTCGCGTCGAGCCGAGCTGCTGCGCGCGCTCGACGCCAGCACTCACTCTGTGACGCCGGTTCTCGAGAGAGCGTCGACTATTTCCCGTCGAAGAAGTTGTCGTGCGCCTGTATGTCCTCGGGCAAATCCCACAGGTCGATCACCTTGCCGTCGCGAAGGCGGAGGATGTGCACCTCGTCCAACGCGATCGACGCGCCGTCGGGACGGCTCGCCGTCTCATAGAGGACCACCGCGGCATGGTCGTCGTCGGCGTAGATGCCCCTGATGTCGAGCGCCTGCGTGCCCGCGGTGAGCTCGAAGTTCTTGATGAGTGCCGCGGTGATGGCCTCGTGGCCCTTGTGGTCACCGCTGTTGGAACCGTCGCCACCGAAGTGGAACACGCAGTCGTCGGCCAGGTCGGCCAACGCCCCGTCGAGATCGCCCTTGGCAAACGACTCGTAGGCATTGCGGACGATGGCGACGTTTGGATGCTCGGCCATTTCAGGACTCCTTCTCCGGTCGACCCCCGCCGACCACGTCACGATGCTAGACGCTGACATCGTCCACCGATTGTCCGCTCGTCGCCGGAACGCAAGGGACGAGCGCAGATCAACGCGTGCAGTACGACGCAGTTATGCATTACTCGCTCAGGCGAACTTCGGCGCGCTTCGCCCGACACAACGGCACCGCACCGATCGAAGCATCGTCCGGGCCGCGCAAACGGCACCGGCTGAACCCGCGCGGTGATCGCCAGTTGAACCACGCGATCCACATGGCCGCCGTCACCCAAGTCGCCCACGACACTGTCGGGCGCGTCTACTACCTCCGCAAGCAAGCCGAAGGCAAGACCCGCAAAGAAGCAATGCGCGCCTTGAAGCGACAGATCAGCGACGCCATCTATCAACGACTGATCAACGACACCCGCAGCTGACTGCTGCACCGCTCGAGCTCAGCGCCACAACCTTCAAGTGGGC
>JANPOJ010000290.1:0-2135 GCA_031427935.1 Ilumatobacteraceae bacterium
CATGAACCAAAGGCATCTTCAGTTACTGGTCTCCGATGACTGGCGGATGCTCCTCAAGGAATATCTCCTGCCGTTTGCATTCGGCAACCGCAGCTATGGTGACCTCGGGGATGACGTTCTCGATATCGGCCCGGGCCCCGGACTCACGACCGACCTCATTCGCGGTGATCTCGTCAAGGTGACCGCGATCGAACTGGATCCGGATCTGGCCAGCGCGTTGTCCGATCGTATGCAGGGAACCAATGTCGACGTTGTCGAGGGTGATGCCACTGCCATGCCGTTCGAATCAGCCCGATTCACGGGTGCGGCGACCTTCACAATGTTCCACCATGTGCCCACCGTGGAGCTACAGGATCAACTCCTCGCGGAGATCTTTCGGGTCCTGCAGCCCGGAGGACTTCTCGTGGCCAGTGACAGCGTGGCGAGCGAAGACTTGGCTGCGCTGCACATCGACGACATCTACAACCCGGTGGATCCCACAACACTGTCCGATCGCCTCGGGACGATCGGATTTGCAGACATCGAAATAGAGACCAACAGCTTGGGCTGGAGGTGCCAGGCCCGCCGCAGACCGTAACGGGGCGTGTCTGGATCCCGTGACAGCGTTGCATCGATGCGACTTCATGCGAAACCGATTCCGGCGCCCGCGATGACACGACATGATGTGGTTCGGAGTTGGCCGCGTCGCGCTGGAGTGCCGAATCTGGTCGCACTCTCCAGGTCGTGCTCCACAGGAGTGGTCGACGAGTGCGAATCGACTGCTCGACCGACGACGCCGAATGCATCTCTCTCCCGAGAACTTCTTCATCTCGCGCGGCGCGCCCACGCTGATCGCCTTTTACGAGAACGCGATCCTGCCGCTGGGCGGCCCCCACCGATAGTCAGGCGGCGAGGCGCCAGGCGATCAGGCCGAACAGCACCACGCTGTCGCTGCGGTGTCTCAGCTCACCAGCGACGAGCCCGCCGTTCGCACGCGGCACGCTCGCCGTTTCCCGCTAGATCGCGCCGAAGGCGACGAGGCTGAGGTCGACCACCAGGATCGCCGTTGCGATCGCAGCCGTGATCAGCCGAGCGCGTGGCGACTTGCGCTCCATTCTCCAATGGAGGATTCCTTGTCGACCGATGGTGTACGTGGCGAGTCCAGCCACGAACCAGCCACCGCCGGCCGCGCCAACCTCTAGGACGGCAACCAATGTCGCCAGGCCGACCAGGAGCGTGAAGCCGGCTTCGATCAGCTGGGTCGGAATGCGCCGGACCCCGACCAGCCGCCGATCGGATGACCAAACTCCCCATCGCGAGGACGTAGGCCTTCCGCAGCAGCAGCCCGCGAAGAAACAGCCCAACCGACCGATCGCCATGGCGAACAGCAACCCGGGGACCGTGGCATCGAGGAAGACCCCGACGGGATGGCCAGCCGCAACGAGGAGCACCGGCGCCACTAGCCCAAACCCCACGACCAGCCCCTGGATGCACCAGCCGTCACGACGTCCGTGCCGGCGTTGGAGGACGACGTACCACAACTTTGCTCCAACGACTTCAGCCAGGAGCGCCGCCAACGAGATCGGGAGCCGGTGACCCAATGCGAGGCGATCCGCAGAGATAACGAGACGTTGCGTCACGAGCGCGACGACGATGCCGACGAGGGCCAGGATGGCCCAGGCTCCGATGACGATGCCCGGAGCGGGGACCAGCGGTGAAGGGCACGTCGAGACCGGAGCAACCTCGCCCTTGGTGAGACGCCAGTGTCGCCAGGACAACTAGCCGGATACACCGGCAAAGGCCCCGGCACTGACTCCGCCTTCCGTCCACGACCGGGGCGTACGGGCCGCCCTGCGGGGAGCATCTTGGCCCGAACGTCCCACTGACCCGAGTTCACGTCACCGATCTTGGCCGTGACAGCCACTGGACCGCTGCCGGCCAAGATATCGCTCACCAGTTCGTCGTGAACGAACTGATCACGAGGACTAGGCGAACCGTCGATGTCCAACCGCCGCCCAGTGAAGCGAAGCGTCACCGACTGCTGGAAGGGCGCGGTGGCGGGCGTGAACCAGTACGTGACACCCACGACCTCCGCCGACATCCGCTCGACGAGTCCGTTCAACCGCCCGACAGCCACCGCCGCGTTGACGGTCGAC
>JANPOJ010000291.1:0-6248 GCA_031427935.1 Ilumatobacteraceae bacterium
TTGGCGAACGGATTGTCGCCGAACTCTGCCGACGAGATCGCCTGCAGCCGGCCGATCAGTTGCTCGCTCGGTTGACGTGTCGGGCCGGTGAAGTGCGATTCGGTCCCGGTCAGTTCGATCGGCGCCGTCGGCTCCGTCACCGATTGACCCCGAGCAGGTCGGCCTCCGACGTCTGACCTGCCGCCTGTTCCGCGGCGCACGAGTTGCGGAACTCGATGACCTGGCGCCCTACCTCGGCGTCGTCCCAACCCATGTCCGCGGCGATCAACCGGGCGACGTCTTCGGCAGCCAGAACGGTTGCCGGCCGATCGAACAGGCGGGCCCGCGTGCGACGCGACAGCACGTCGTCGAGGGTGACCGACATCTCCGAACGCGCTGCGTACACGGCCTCGGCCTTCGTGTAGGGCAGCCCGGGCACCAGTGGTTCGCCCAACCGACCATCGGCGCGGTGTAGGGCCACCACGTCGCCCGCCGCGGAGCCGTAACGGTTGGCGAGGTGGGACTCGGTCTCGGGCGGCTGGCGGTACCCCTCGGCCCCGAACAAAGGCAGGCGTTTGGTCGTCGACTTGCGACGCACACCCAACACCTCGCAGACCTCGTCGACGGTGTCTTGCGCCATCTCGCGGTACGTCGTCAGCTTGCCGCCGGTGACCGTGATCAGGTTGCTCGTGCTGCGATTGACCTTGTGCCGCCGCGAGAGATCCGCGGTGCGGCCCGACGACGCGCTCTTGACCAACGGTCGCAGACCCGCCCACACCCCGGTGATGTCGCCTTCGGTCACGCCGGTGGTGATCGATGCGTTGAGCGCCCGCAGCACGTAGGTGATGTCGTCCTTCGAGCACTGGGGATCGTCGATCGAGCCGTCGTAGTCGGTGTCGGTCGTGCCGATGTACGCATGCTCGAAGGTGCCATCGGCGCGGCGACCCCACGGCACGACGAACAGGCTGCGCTTGTCCTTCGGCACCGGGATGACAACAGCAATGTCGTTGCGGACCTTCTCCCACGGAACGGTGATGTGCACGCCCTTGGCCGGTCGGATGGAATCGGGGTCGGCGCCCTCGTCGAGCGTGCGCACCTCGTCTGACCACACGCCGGCAGCGTTGACGATCACCTTGGCGCGCACGGTGATCAGTCGCCCACTGGCGTCGACAACCGCACCAGACGCGCGGCCGTCGTCGTTCTTGGTCAGTTCGACGACGCGGCACCGGTTGACCACCGTTGCGCCGAGGTCGGCCGCCGTGCGGGCGACGGTGAGACACAGTCGGGCATCGTCAACGGTTGCGTCGAAGTACAAGTACGCCGACGCCAGGCGCTCCTTCGGCATCGTCGGCAGATGGGCGAACGCGGCGTCCTTCTTCAGTCGTCGGTGCATCTTGCCGATCCGCCAACCACCGGTGAGGTCGTACATCCACATCGCCGAGCCCATCGCCCGGGCGATCTTGCGCGACACGACGCCATCCCTGGTGAGGATCGGGATCATGAATGGCAGCACCTTCACCAGATGTGGAGCGTTCTTGCACAGCCGCTCGCGCTCGCGCAGCGCCTCGTACACCAGGCGGATCTCGCCCTGTTGCAGATAGCGCAGGCCGCCGTGCACGAGCTTCGAGCTCTTCGACGAGGTGCCGGAGGCGAAGTCGTCGCGCTCGACCAATGCGGTGCGCAGACCACGTGCCGCAGCGTCGAGCGCCACACCGGTGCCGGTGATGCCGCCGCCGATCACCAAGACGTCGAACGACTCGCTCTCCAGTCTGTCCAGCATGTCAGCGCGTCGAAATGGTGTGGCAGGAGGCATCGGCGTTCATCCTAGAGACTGGCGAGAGGCGCACCGCGGCCGAGGACTGAGACGGCTATCTGCACGCGTTGTTAATCAGCAAGGCATGCAATACAGTCGTCGTATGCGCAGCCCGGCCGAGCTCACCCAGTCGTTCCGCCAGCAAGGTCTGAAGCTCACGCCGCAGCGCCAGTTGCTGTTCCGGCTGCTCCACGGCAACACCGTGCACCCGTCGGCCGAGGCGTTGTACGCGCAGGCTAGCGAGGTCATGCCGGGGATCTCGCTGCGAACGATCTACCAGACCCTCAACGACCTCGCCGCGATGGGCGAACTCCAACTGGTCTCGGTTGGCTCCGGCCCAAACCGGTTCGACCCCAACGTCGATGACCACCATCACGCCGTGTGCGCCGAATGCGGCGACGTGGTCGACGTGTACGTGCGCAACCTCGCCGTGCTCCAGATCGAGGGGCTCGGCGGCTTCCAGCCCGATTCCGCACGCCTCGTGATCTCCGGCACGTGCCGGCGCTGCGCCGACGCGGCAGGCGAATCCATTCCCCCATCAGCAGGTAACAAGGAGCAAGCAACATGAGCCTCGAAGGCACCAAGACCCACGAGAACCTGAAAGAGGCCTTTGCCGGCGAGAGTCAGGCCAACCGCCGCTACCTGTGGTTCGCCCAAAAGGCAGACGTCGAGGGCTACCCCGACACGTCGGCGCTGTTCCGATCGGTTGCCGAAGGCGAGACCGGTCACGCGCACGGTCACCTCGAGTACCTGGCCCAGGTCGGCGATCCGGTGACGGGCGAGCCGATCGGTGATTCCGCCGACAACCTGAAGTCGGCTGTCGCCGGTGAGACGTACGAGTACACCCAGATGTACCCGGGCTTCGCCAAGACCGCACGCGACGAAGGCTTCGCCGAAGTTGCCGACTGGTTCGAGACGCTTGCTCGTGCCGAGAAGAGCCACGCCGGTCGTTTCCAGCAGGGTCTCGACAACCTCAGTTGAGCGAGATCAGGCGTGCTGAGGGGCAGTACCATGCCCAGCAGCACCCCTGCTCGCACAGTGTTCTCTTCGCCCCCACATGACCATCACCTACGACCCCAAACACCCGAAGTACTTCGACGAGGCGGACGTCCGCCAGGAGATGACTCGGGTCTACGACCTGTGCCATGGCTGTCGATTGTGCTTCAAGTTCTGCACGTCGTTCCCGACGCTGTTCGAGATGATCGACCGCCACGACGATCAAGACGCCGGCCGTCTGACCCCGGCGCAGCAGGACCAGGTCGTCGACGAATGCTTCCAGTGCAAGTTGTGCTACATCAACTGCCCCTACATCCCTGCGCTCCACGAATGGGCGATCGACTTCCCTCGCCTGATGCTGCGGAACGCTGCGATGCGCCACGCCACCGGTCAGGTCAGCATTCGAGATCGGGTCACCGACACGGTGTTGGGCCACACCGATCTGTTGGGCAAGGCGGCCACGCTGGCGGCGCCGATGGCCAACAAGCTGCTCGGCGCCACGCAGGGCAGCATCGTGCGCAAGGCCATGGAAAAGGTCACGGGCGTGTCGAGTGTTCGCCTCCTGCCGCCGTACGCCCGCCAACGGTTCACGACCTGGTTCAAGCGCCGCCCACGAGTCCGCATCGCCAAGCGCCAGGGTCGCGTCGCCGTGTTCCCCACCTGCCTGGTCGAGTACCAGCAGCCGGCGATCGGTCACGATCTCGTCAAGGTCTACGAACGCAACGGCATCGAGTGCTCGCTCGTCGACGGCGCCAGTTGTTGCGGTGCGCCGTGGTTGCACAGCGGCGACGTCGAGCAGTTCACCAAGGTCGCCGAGAGCAACGTGAAGGCGCTGGCAGCTTCGGTGCGGCGAGGCAACGACATCGTCGTGCCCCAGCCCACGTGCGGCTACGTGTTGAAGAAGGACTACGTCAGCTACGTCGGCGGCCCCGACGCCGAACTGGTGGCCGAGCACACCTACGACGCGGCCGAGTACCTGATGCGGGTGCACAAGGCCGAGGGCACGGCGCTCGACACCAACTTCGAGGGTCATGTGCCCGCCACGGTCACATACCACACTCCGTGCCATTTGAAAGCCCAGAACATCGGGCTGAAGAGCCGAGACCTGATCAAGCTCACCGGCGCCAAGGTCACCCTTGTGCAGCAGTGCAGTGGCATCGATGGCATGTGGGGGTTGCGCGCCGAGAACACCGGCATCAGCGTGCCCATCGCCAAGAAGCTGGCCGATCAGATCCGCCGCGCCGATGGCGACGTGGTCGCCGGCGATTGCCATCTCGCCAACACGGCGATCACCGAGCAGACCGGCCAGCAGCCGCTGCACCCGCTGCAGTTGATCGCCCGCGCCTATGGAATCAGCGAAGAGCCGACGCAACCATGAGTGCTCCCTCCACCCGCAAGCTGACCGTTGCCGACATCGCTGACACCCGCGAGTACGAACGCACCCGCGAGACGTTCCGAGCCGAGATGATCGAGCTGCGTCAACGTCGCCGGGTCGCCATCGGCACCATCGTCAGCCTGGCCTTCGAGAACCGCGAGACCATCCGCTTCCAGATCCAGGAGATGGCCCGAGTCGAGGGGATCTCGACAGATCAGGGCATCAGGGAAGAGCTCGATGCGTACAACCCGCTGATCCCTGAGGTCGGCCAGCTGTGCGCCACGCTGTTCATCGAACTGACGTCCGACGAAGCGATCCGCGAGTGGCTCCCACGACTGGTCGGCATCGAGCGCTCCGTGGTGGTGCGCCTCCCCACTGGCGAGCAGGTGCGTGGCGCGGTCGACGCCCAGCACGCGAAGCAGCTGACACGCGCCGATGTGACCGCTGCGGTGCACTACATCACGTTCGAGTTTGGTCCCGAGCAACGCGCTGCCTTTGGTCCCGGCACGGTGCTGATGATCGATCATCAGCAGTACCAAGAGGAGACGGAACTCGCTGCCGCCACCGTGAGTGAGCTTTCCGACGACCTCGGCGGTCGATGAGCGCGCACAACTGTTACACACTCCTGACAAATTCCTGAAAAAGGGTCTGGTCAAGGCGACCCAAGTGAACCTAGATTCACGCGCAGCTGAAACGGTGATCTACCATCAGCGGGCCAAACTCAGGAGAGGCATCAGTCGTGTCGGTCAAAGAGATCGTATGGCGAGAGTTGGGGGCGTGCCGGGGGCTAGAGGCAACAATGTTCTACCCGGACGACGACGACCTGGCATTGGAGGCGAAGTCTGTATGCGCGGGGTGCGACGTGCGCATTGCGTGCCTCGAACATGCCCTGCAGGCAAGAGAGAAGTCGGGGATCTGGGGTGGGGCGACCGAGCGGGAGCGTCGACGGATGATCCGCCAACGCCGCCGCACCGCGTAACCTGAACGAATGAGTGCATTCGACGAGCTCGGCGGTTGGCCCGCGCTCCTGACCGAACTGGTCGAAGGTCGCGACCTCCCCGCCTCGCACGCCAGGGCGGCGATGGCCACGATCCTGTCGGGCGACGCAACACCCGCTCAGTTGATCGGCTTCGTCGTCGCGCTGCGGGCCAAGGGTGAGACGCCCGAGGAGCTCAGCGGGCTGCTCGACGCTGTCCTCGAAGCCGCGTCGCTCGTACCGCTGAGCGAGGAGATGCGCTCGCGAGCCGTCGACATCGTCGGCACCGGCGGCGATCGTAGCCACTCGATCAACGTCAGCACGATGGCCGCCATCGTCGTAGCCGGCGCGGGAGTGCCGGTGTGCAAGCACGGCGCGCGGGCCTCGTCGTCGCAGTGCGGCGCCGCCGATGTGCTCGAAGAGTTGGGGGTCTCGATCGAGCTCACGCCTCAGGGCGTGTTGCGTTGCGTCGAGGAAGTCGGGATCGGGTTCTGCCTGGCGCCGAAGTTCCACCCCGCATTTCGCTTCGCCGCGCCGAGCCGCCGCGAGATCGGCATCGCCACCGTGTTCAACATCCTCGGCCCGATGGCCAACCCCGGTCGTGTGCGCCGGCAGTTGATCGGCGTCGCCAACCCGGCGGTGGCCGAACGGATGCTGGCCTCGTTGCGCCTGCATGGCTCGGAGCGGGCCTGGGTAGTGCACGGCGGCGGGCTCGACGAACTGACCACGACCGGCACCTCGACGGTGCTGGCGCTCGACGACGACAACGTCCGCACATTCACCGTCGACCCCATTGCCCTCGGGTTTGCACCCGCGATCCCCGACGAGTTGGTCGGTGGAACCCCACCGCAGAACGCCGAGGTCGTTCGCCGCGTGCTGAAGGGCGAACGTGGCGCGCATCGCAACATCGTCGTGCTCAACGCTGCGGCCGGGCTGGTGGTCGCCGGCGTCGCCGAGTCGCTGGAGGAGGCGGTGGTCATCGCCACGTCGTCGATCGACGAAGGTCACGCGGCACGAACCCTCGATCGGTGGATCCACGAATCCCAAGCCATCGAAGCCGATCTGCGATCAGCTGACCCATCGTGATCGTTCGCGTGCCGGCATCGTCG
>JANPOJ010000292.1:0-12070 GCA_031427935.1 Ilumatobacteraceae bacterium
GCGTCCGCGTCGACGACCCAGCCCAGCCAGGTCCCGAACGAGACTCCGGCCGGGATCGACAGTGAGGCCGGGATGCCTGGTCGATGCGATCGGCGCGATGCGCAGCGTTCCGCTGGACTGCGACACGGTGTTGGCAGCACGCGACATCGGCATCTGCTTCGGCGACGAGTACTGAGAGCGGCTCTGGGGCTGCGCGTCGGTGGGGTCCTCGGTCAGGTTCCGACGTACGTCGCGAGGTGCTGGCCGGTGAGGGTCGAGCGGGCGGCGACGAGGTCGGCGGGTGTGCCCTCGAAGACGATCCGGCCACCCTCGTGGCCGGCGCCGCGGCCGAGGTCGATGATCCAGTCGGCGTGGGCCATGACTGCCTGGTGGTGGGCGATGACGATGACCGATTTGCCGGAGTCGACCAGCCGGTCGAGTAGGCCGAGTAGTTGCTCGACGTCGGCGAGGTGCAGGCCGCTGGTCGGCTCGTCGAGGATGTAGACATCGCCCTTCTCGGCCATACGAGCGGCCAGCTTGAGCCGCTGTCGCTCCCCGCCGGACAGCGTCGTGAGCGGCTGGCCGAGACTGTGGTAGCCGAGCCCGACGTCGGCGAGCCGGTCGATGTCGCGCACTGGGCAGGCACGATCGACGATCCCGGCGATGTCGAGACGCCGGCAGAACCCGGCGATCACCGGAAGTGCCCCCAACGCCCTTTCCACACTCGGTGGCCCGTAGCAGACGTGTCTTGTCACGGCGACCTCCTCGGCAATGATCCCATTACTCTCTACCTTGAAGCGAATACACTTCAAGACAACATGACGCGGATACGCAAAGGTGGCGATGATGGCCGAGCCCGGCAGACGACGACAACGAGCCAAGCAGCGAATCACCGCCTCACTGGCCGAGATCGGCTTCGCTCTACCGGGCAGCCTCGTGTGGCGCAGCACCGCCTGTGGCAAAGCCGGCTGCCGCTGCCAGGGCGACCCGCCGGTGTTGCACGGGCCCTACCTGACATGGACCCGGACATCGAGCGGCAAGACCGTGACCCGCAAGATCAGCGAGGACCAGCAGGTCCGCTACCAGGCATGGTTCGACAACGCTCGGCAACTCCACCAACTCGTCACCGACCTCGAAACACTCTCTCTCCAAGCCTTCGAGCAAACCGAAGGAACAAGCAAGCGCTGATCGCACCCCTGCCCGCCACGGAAATGCCCTACCAACCTGCATGTGCTGAAAGCCCGGCTAGCGGGCTGGGCTAGCGGGCTGGCCGACGCCCGCCGGAGTTGCGGGCACCCGCACCGCGAGGGCCGGCCGGCGCGCCGGATCGGGCATGACTCGTGGCGCCGGGACGGCCGCCGCTGCGCGGTTGACCGGCGGCTTGGCCACGACGGCGACCGGGCTGGCCTGGGCGTTGACGGGCGGCGGCGACGTCTTCGGGCCGCGGCGGACGAGGCGCGACCTTCGGAGCGACCGGGCCGGACAGCTCGGTCAGCAAGGGATGCGTCGGGTTGACGTTGGTGACCGTCGGTGAGATGCCGGCGGCGCGAGCCAAGGAACGCACATCGCCGGCCTGGTCGGGCGTCATCACCGTGGCGACGATGCCTTCCGCACCGGCCCGTGCGGTCCGGCCCGAGCGGTGTAGGAACGCCTTGTGCTCGGCCGGGGGATCGACGTGGATGACCAGGGCGATGTCGTCGACGTGAATGCCACGAGCTGCGATGTCGGTTGCGACCAGTACGCGGACCTGGCCACTGGTGAAGTCGGCGAGGTTGCGCTCGCGCGCAGACTGGGACAAGTTGCCGTGCAGTTCGACGGCGGGGATGCCCGCTGCACACAACTGCTTGGCGAGCTTCTTGGCACCGTGCTTGGTGCGCATGAACAACAGCGAGCGGTCGAGGCCGGAGGCCAATGCGCTCACGACAGCAGCTTTGTCGCCTGAGGCGACGGCAAGCACGTGGTGGGTCATCGTGTTGATCGACGACACTTCCGGATCGACCGAATGCACGATCGGATTGACGAGGTACGTGCGCACGAGCCCGTCGATGGCCTTGTCGAGGGTGGCCGAGAACAGCAGCCGCTGGCCACCGGATGGGGTGGCGTCGAGGATGCGCTTGACACCGGGAAGGAAGCCGAGGTCGGCCATGTGGTCGGCCTCGTCGAGCACGGTGATCTCCACGGCGTCGAGTCGACAGTGGCGCTGGCCGATGAGATCTTCGAGGCGGCCCGGGCAGGCGACGACGATGTCGACACCCTGGCGCATTGCGGAGACCTGCGGGCCTTGCCCGACTCCGCCGTACACCGTCGCGACGCGCAGGCCCATGGATGCGGCCAACGGGCTCAGCGAGGTCATGACCTGGTTGGCGAGCTCGCGGGTTGGCACGAGGATCAGGGCCCGAGGCTTGCCCGACTGGCGGTGGCGGCCGCTCGCCGCGAGGCGAGCAACGATGGGCAGAGCGAACGCGATGGTCTTGCCACTGCCGGTCTTGCCGCGGCCGAGCACATCGTGGCCGAGCAACGAGTCGGGCAGTGTTGCCGACTGGATCGGGAAGGCGGTGAGAACGTCGCGCTCGGCGAGGACCTTGATCAACGGCGCCGGCACACCGAGTGCGGCGAAGTCGGTGATGTAGTCGATCGGAGCGACCGGCGCGGCGACCGGTCGGGCGTTCGGAGCAGTCGACACGTTCGGTTCGGCAATGCGCTCGGTGCGCTCGGCACCGGGGCGTCGTCCGCCGTTACGGCGGCGCGCGCCGCGCGAACTGGAGGTGGATGTGGTCATGGTGGGGGATTCCTTTATGGGTTGTTGGCCGTGGATGCAAACCAACAAACTCGCTGGAATCACTGTGCGCTGGAAGCGCTGCACTCGACCGCGGGCCACGTCTTTGTGGCACCGCCGTCGGACAGACTACCGCTGAACTGGCCAGTTGCGGCGGATGTGGCGCGGAACACGGTGATGCACTGCGAAGCGATTCCGTTCAGGGGTTGAGCGGCGGTCGCCAGTCCGGCGACCCGAACCCGAACCCGGCGGCTTCGATCGCCGCACCCACCCGGAAGACGCTGACGTCCTCGTACGTCCGCCCGACCACCTGCACCCCGGTCGGCACTCCGTTGCCGGCAAGCCCGGATGGCATCGCCAGCACCGGGCACCGGCTGAACAGGTTGAACGGCAGGGTCATCATCGCCATGATGTGATGCGGCACCCGTTGTCCATCGATGGCGAGTGATTCGCCGACGTATGCGCGACCGGCCTCCAAGCCGGTCGTGGCGATCGTCGGGCACAGCAAGACCTCGATGTCTTCGAACATCCGCCCGAGGGGATCCCACAACGCGGTCTCTTCGACCAGGCCCTCGTAGAAGGTCAGCTCTGGATTCATCGTTGCCACGAAGTCGTGGGTGTAGTCGTTCAGCACGCCGCCGAACTCGGCCTCGATCTCTCCGATTCCTGGTCCGAAGATCGCCGCGAAGTGGGCGCGCGCCGACTGCCACACACGATCGGTCGTCCACGGCAGCGTGACCTCGTCGACGATCGCACCCGCACCGCGGAGCGCCGCGGCGACGAGGTGCGTGTTGGCGACGACCTCGGGATCGACCGGCCAATCGCCCAGCGTGATGCACAGCCCGATCCGCATGCCGTCGACGCCGTCGAACACGCCCGATCCGCTCGACCCGGTCGGGATCTGCGGCGGGTTGCGCAGCGAGACGTTGTCGCGCCAGTGCGGTCCGGCGATCACGTTCTCGAGGAGAGCGCAATCGTCGACTGTCCGAGCCAGCGGCCCGTCGTGGCAGTACTGGTCGAGGTGGTACGGGGCGAGACCGGGCACCCGGCCAAACGGCGGCTTGAATCCGACGACCCCGGAGAACGAGGCCGGGATGCGGATCGACCCGCCGATGTCGCTGCCGGTGGCCAGTGACGCGTAGCCGGCCGCCAAGGCGGCTGCAGATCCACCCGACGAGCCGCCGGGCGAGAACTCGGGGTTCCACGGGTTGCGTGTCACCCCCCACAGGGCGCTATGGCAGAAGGCGGCGCAACTGAATTCGGGCGTCGCCGTGCGGATGTGGATGATGCCACCCGCGGCTTGAATGCGCTCGATGATGGGGTGGTCGTACTTGGCGACCTCGTCGACGAACGCCAACGAACCCTGCTTCCACGAGCGTCCCGCCATCGGCTGCTCCTCTTTGGCGGCGATGGTCAATCCCTCCAACGCTCGCGGGGGATCACCCCTGCCGAGGTATCGCTGCTCGGCCGCACGAGCCTCGGCGCGTGCCTCGTCGTACCGACGATCAACCACAGCATTCACGGCTGGGTCGTGCGTCTCGATCTGCTCGATCATGCACTCGAGGTGCTCCATCGGCGACAGCTCACCGCGACGGAACAACTCCAGCGTCTCGTGCGCGGACAGGTATGACAGGTCGGGCATCGAGCAAGTATTGCCGAGGGCTCAGGCGACGATGTTGACCATCCGACCCGGGATGACGATGACCTTCTTCGGTGTCGCCCCTGCCAGCGAGGCGATGACCTTGTCGTCGGCCAGCGCCGCAGCTTCGACACCTGACGGCTCGGTGTCGGCGGCGACCGTGATGTGCCCGCGGACCTTGCCGTTGATCTGCACCGGGTACTCGATCGTCTCGGCAACGAGCATGGCCGGGTCGGCCACGGGGAACGAGTGATAGGTCAATGACTCGGCGTGACCGAGCTTGGCCCACAGCTCCTCGGAGAGATGAGCCGCCAATGGCGCGACCATCAACACCAACGGCTCGGCGATGTCGCGTGGGCAGCCGCCGAGTTTGGTGAGGTGGTTGTTGAGCTCGATCAGCTTGGCGATCGCGGTGTTGAACCGCAATGCCTCCATGTCGTCACGCACGCCGCTGATGGTGTGGTGCAACAGTCGTTGCGTCTCGATCGTTGCGTCGGTGTCGAGCAGCGCCAGATCGCCCGTCTCCTCGTCGACCACGTTTCGCCACAGCCGCTGTAAGAAGCGGTACATGCCGACGACGTCGCGCGTCTCCCATGGGCGAGAGGCGTCGAGCGGGCCCATGGCCATCTCGTAGAGACGCAATGTGTCGGCGCCGAAGCTCTGGCAGATGTCGTCGGGCGTGACCGCGTTCTTCAGGCTCTTGCCCATCTTGCCCCACTCGCGCGTGACGGGCCGGTCACCGTAGAAGAAGTTGCCGTCGCGCTCGACGACCTCGGTCGCGTCGACGTAGATCTCGCGCGCGTCCTTGAACGCAGCGGCCAGGATGTAGCCCTGGTTGAACAACCGGTAGTACGGCTCCTTCGATGAGACGTGGCCGAGGTCGAACAGCACCTTGTGCCAGAAGCGTGCGTACAGCAGGTGCAGCACGGCGTGCTCGACGCCACCGACGTAGAGGTCGACGCCGCCGGGATGTTCGTGACCGTCGTGGCCTTCGGGCTGCGGGCCCATCCAGTAACGCTCGACCTCGGGGTCGACGAACTGCTGCTCGTTGGTCGGATCGAGGTAGCGCAGTTCGTACCAACAACTGCCGGCCCACTGTGGCATGACATTGGTGTCGCGCCGGTACTGCTGTGGCCCGTCACCGAGATCGAGCTCGACCTGGGTCCACCACTCCAGACGGTCGAGTGGGCTCTCCGGGTTGGAGAACTCGTCGTTGGCGTCGAAGGTGCGCGGCGAGAAGCTGTCGGTCTCCGGTAGCACCAGCGGCAGTTCGCTGTCGGGCAGACCATGCGGGTTGCCATCGAGGTCGTAGACGATCGGGAACGGTTCGCCCCAGTAGCGCTGCCGACTGAACAACCAGTCGCGCAGCTTGTAGGTGATCGCGGCTTCGCCGTGGCCCTGTTCGGCGAGCCACTGGTTGGTCATGTGCTTGGCCGTGGCGACACTCTCGATGCCGTTGAGGTCGAGCGAATCGTTAGAGCTGTTGACGTACGGGGCGTCACCAACGAAGGCGCTGTCCCAAGTCGATGTGTCGAGGCTTCGGTCGGGCGGTTGCTGGATCGCCGGGATCGCCAGGCTGTACAGGCGGGCGAACTCGAAGTCGCGTTGGTCGCCGCAAGGGACGGCCATGATGGCGCCGGTGCCGTAGCCCATCAGGACGTAGTCTGCGATCCAGATCGGGATCGATTCCCCGGTCAGCGGATTGATCGCATACGAGCCGGTCGCAACGCCGGTCTTCTCGCGGGTGTCGTCTTGTCGGTCGATGTCTTTCTTCGACGCGGCCTGATGGCGGTACTGGGCGACGACCTCGCGGCGCTCGGGAGTGGTCAGCGTGTCGACCAGCGGATGCTCGGGTGCCAGCACCATGAACGTTGCTCCGAACAGCGTGTCGGGGCGGGTCGTGAAGACCGTGATGGGGCCGGCCGGCGATCGGAAGTGCACCGACGCGCCTTCGCTGCGGCCGATCCAGTTGCGCTGCATCGCCTTGATGGCGTCGGTCCACTCCAGCAGGTCGAGATCGGCGATCAGGCGGTCCGCGTACGACGTGATCCGCATCATCCACTGACGCATGTTGCGTTTGAACACCGGGAAGTTGCCGCGGTCGCTGCGACCGTCGGCGGTGACTTCTTCGTTGGCCACGACCGTGCCGAGACCGGGGCACCAGTTGACGGGTGCGTCGCTGACGTACGCCAAGCGGTGGCCCTCGATCACCACGTCGCGCTCGGCGGTCGACAGATCGCCCCATGCCCGTCCGTCCGCCGTTGGGCGTTCGCCGGATTCGTACTGGGCGACCAATTCACTGATCGGTCTGGCTTTGCCGGCGTCAGAGTCGTACCACGAGTTGAAGATCTGCAGGAATATCCACTGTGTCCAGCGGTAGTAACCGGGGTCGGTCGTGCTGATGCTGCGGCGTGCGTCGTGGCTGAGGCCGAGGCGGCGCAACTGGCGGCGATAGTTGGTCACGTTCGCGGCAGTCGTGATGGCCGGGTGCTGACCGGTCTCGACGGCATGTTGTTCGGCGGGCAGGCCGAAGGCGTCGAAGCCCATCGTGTACATCACGTTGAAGCCGGTCATCCGCTTGTAGCGGCTGTAGATGTCGGTGCCGATGAATCCCAACGGGTGGCCGACGTGCAGGCCAGTGCCCGACGGGTACGGGAACATATCGAGCACGAAGATCTTCTTCGGTCGTCCGGCGATCTTTGCCGGATCCGCCAGGGGCCCAGCCGGGTTCGGTGCCTCGAACGTGCCGTCGGCCTCCCACCGATCCTGCCAACGAAGTTCGATCTCCTGCGCCAGGGCGCCGGTGTACCGGAACTTCGGGGCATCCTCAGGGGTGGCGGGGGCCGACGTCATAGTCCAAAGATTCTACGATGCGTCGCGTCGCTACTACGGTGGTAAATCATGTCTTCGCGTACCGGGTCGCCGTATGTCGGCATCGTCGACCGCATCATCGCCGCTGCTGATCGACCAACTGGTGTGCGATTCGTCGGGCCGTCGGTGGCTCCCGCCGGCAGCGATTCGTTCGTGCCGTGGCGGGAGATCCACGACGACGCGCGGGTCGTCGGCGCTGCACTGCAGGCCCGAGGATTGGTTCCGGGCGACCACGTGGCGATCCTCGGCCCGACGTCGCGGCAACTGATCACGATCATCCAGGGCTGCTGGCTGGCCGGTATCGCCAGCATGGTGCTGCCGTTGCCGATGCGCATGGGCTCGCTCGATGTTTTCATCGATTCGACTCGCGGCCGCATCCGCCACGGTGACGCCAAGCTGGTGCTGATCGACGAGTTGCTGGCTGCGTTCTACGAACGCACCGTGGGTGACCCGCCAATCGAACTGCTGGCAAGCGTGCTGCCCGGCTCGACCACCGCACCGTTGGGAGACCAGCTCGAGATCCCGCCGCATGATCCCGAACGACTCGTGATCCTGCAGTACACCAGCGGCTCGACCAGCGAGCCCAAGGGCGTGATGATCCCCGACCGCGTGTTGGCCGCCAACATCGATGCCTCGTGCTCTGCAGCCGAGCTCGACGAGGCCGAGGTGATGGTGTCGTGGCTGCCGCTGTACCACGACATGGGTCTGGTGGGGTTCTTGTCGATCCCGATGACCAACGGCTGCCAGCTGGTACAGGCCGCGCCGCAAGACTTCCTGGCGAAGCCCGGCAACTGGATGCAGTGGATCAGCGACTGGGGCGGTACGGCCACAGCGGGTCCGAACTTCTCGTGGGTCCTGGCCACCCGGGCCCTCGGTCGCATGCACGATCTCGATCTGTCGCGGCTCACGCTGGCGCTCAGCGGTGCCGAGCCAGTCGACCCGAAGGCGGTCGAAGCGTTCGTCGAGGCGGCCGAGCCGTTCGGGTTCAAGCCAGGCAGTGTGTTCCCGGCGTTCGGCATGGCCGAGTTGGCGATCGGTGGGGTGTTCCCGCCGCGACACCGCGGCATGGTGTGCGATTCGGTCGATCGTGTGGTGCTCGAACGCGACCGCATCGCCAAGCCCCTCGATCTCGTCGACGCGGAGGAAGAGCTCGACGTACGACGGATACCGAGACTCGGCAAGGCGGTGCCGGGGCTGGAGATGAAAGTCGTCGATCCGCTCTCTCGCGCCGAGCTGCCCGAGCGCCACGTCGGTGAGCTACTGCTGCGCGGTACCTCGGTCACCCCGGGGTACTACAGGCGTCCCGACGCGACCGCTGCGTTGTTCCACGACGGGTGGCTGTGCACCGGCGACCTGGCGTACACGATCGATGGTGAACTGGTGCTGTGCGGGCGTATCAAAGACGTGATCATCGTCGGAGGCAGGAACGTCTTCCCCGAAGACATCGAGCGGGCCTGCGCCACGCTCGACGGAGTCCGCGCCGGCAACGTGATCGCCTTCGGCGTCGAGGGGTACAAGGGCAAAGAGAGTGTCGTCGTGGTCGCCGAGGTGCGCACCGACGATCCGCCGCACGTGCGCGAGGCCGTGCACCATCGCACGCTCGAGGTCTGCGGGTTGCCGCCCCGTGACGTGATGCTGGTCAAGCCCGGCACGTTGCCGAAGACCTCGTCGGGCAAGCTGCAGCGCGCCAAGTGCCGCGAGCTGTACCTCGAAGAATCCCTCGACCTCGTCTGAGCAGTGAAGGGGCACCCAGGCGGGCCTGAGACACTCCACTCGGGCTACGCGGTCTGGAGGGCGGCCAGCACGCCGCGCCAGCGATCCGGATCGCTCTTGTAGGGAGCGTAGAAACTGATCCGCTGGATGACATCGCCGTAGCGGCGCAGCAGTTCGGGTGCGATCTGCTCGGGCTCGCCCACAACGGCGAACGTGTTGAGGATGTCGTCGGTGATGAGATTGCCCATCTCGACCCAGCCGCCCTTCTTGGAGAGTGCGTTGAGCTCCTCGTGCAGGCCATCCCACCCGTGCAGCTCGAGCACGCCCTTGTACGCGGGGGTCGAGCCGTAGAACGCGATCTGCTGGCGAGTGCCCGCTTCGGCCGCAGCGGTCTCGGCCTCGTTGTTGCCGGTGACGACGAACGACGGCCCGACGATCTCGAACCCTTCCATCGTCTTGCCGGCTTTGGCGCGACCCCGGGCGAGGGCCGGCAGCGTGACGTCGCGGAGGTACCGCTCGGTCGTGAAACCGTGGCAGATGAATCCGTCGCACACCTCGCCGGCGACCTCGGTCATCAGCTCTCCCACACCGGCAAGGAAGATCCTCGGCACACCGAAGTCGCCGAGATCGGCTCGATCGGGGGTGAAGAAAGGCGTCATCAACGTGTGCGTGTAGAAGTCGCCGCGAAACGCCAACGGTGTGCCGTTCTGCCACGTGTCCCAGATCGCCCGGATGGCCAGAATCATCTCGCGCATCCGGGGCGCAGGATGGCTCCACTCCATGCTGAACCGTTTGGTGATGTGCGGCTTGATCTGGCTGCCGAGTCCGAGGATGAAACGGCCCTTGGCGAATGACTGGAGGTCCCACCCGATGTGCGCCAGCGTCATCGGGTTGCGGGCGAACGCAACCGCGATCGAGGTGCCGAGCTCGAGGTGCTCGGTGTGCTCAGCCGCGAGCACCAACGGCAGGAACGGATCGTGCGCCGTCTCCACGGTCCAGGCCCCGTCGTAGCCGGCGGCCTCGGTCTCTTTGGCACTCGCCGCCGCCTTGCCGAGCTCGTTGCTGATTCCACCGTCGACTTTCATGGCGCCGACGGTACTCCCGCAGGTGTGGGCCGTCAGGTGTCTTGGTCTCTGAGGAACTGCTCGAACTCTGCGGCGAGCTCGTCGCCGGTCGGCATGCCGCCGGTGCCCAACAGATCTGTTTGGTGCTGAGCCTGGTCATACAGCTCCTCGAGTTGGCTGACCATCGCGCGGTGCTCGTCGTTGCTGGCCACCAGCTGATCGAGGCGCTGGCGCTGGATGATGGTCTCCTGGCGGATCGCTGCCGCATCGACCACCAATCCACCGACGTCGTGCAGGCCGTTCAACAACGCCAGCGTGGCGGCCGGGTAGCTCATCGCGCTGACGTAGTGCGGCACCTGTGCCCAGATGCCCAAGGACCGAACACCCTTGTCGGTGAACGCGTGCTCGAGCACGGCGCCCATACCTGCGGGCACGTCGACGGAGTTCTTGAGGTAGGCGACGCTGTCGACAACGTCGGCCGAGGGCGAACTGCTCGACAGCCGCGGGTCGCGCGTGTGGGGCGTGGCGAATGGGTATGCACCAAGGGCGACCATCTGGCGCACACCGAGTTCGACGGCCAAGGTCGACGCCGAGTCGGCGAACTTGCGCCACTGCGAATCGGGCTCTGGCCCACTGAGGGTCAGCACGTCGTGACCAGCAGAGTCGCGGCCGACGTGGAGCTCGATGTCGGACCACAGCAACCGCACGTTCACGCCCTCGCGAAGCTCCATGGTCGGTCGCCGGGCGCGGTAGTCGATGAAGGTGTCGCCGTCGAACGTGGCCAACGGCCGCACCGACCATTCCTCTTGCACGGTGGCCATCGCTGCGGCAGCCGCGCCGCTGGCATCGATCCAACCGGTGAGCATCACGACCATCACCGGTTCGTCGAGCGTCGGCAACGGCTCGTGCAACAAGTACGGGTCGGTCACGACAAGGCTTCCAGGCACTCGGCCGCCCGCGCTGCCGCGCCGTCGATCTGCACCACGAACGGCTCGAGCTCGGCGGGGTCGCGGGACCCCAGTGCTCCACCCAGATAGCGGTAGTAGACGCCTTGCAGGATGCAGGCCAACTTCCAGTAGGCGAACGAGACATAGAACGGCAGTTGCGACATGTCGCGACCACTGGCCGACGCGTAGCGAGCGATCAGCTCGTGTCGATCGAGGAAGCCGTCGGCTGTGGTTGCCGTGCCGGCCCATGCCGACGCCTCGTCACCCGGGCCCGTCCAGTACACCTGCAGCAACCCGACATCAGCCATCGGGTCACCGAGGGTGCAGATCTCCCAGTCGAGCACCGCGCGGATCGAGCCGTCGTCGCCGACGATGCAGTTGTCGAGCCGATAGTCGCCGTGCACCAGCGTGGCCGGGCCCTGCTCCGGAATCCGCTGTGACAGGGCCTCGAAGGCATGATCGATGGCCGGCACGTCACGAGTCTTCTGATCGTTCCATTGGCCGTACCAACGCTTGAGTTGGCGGGCGATGTAGCCCTCGTGCTTGCCGAGGTCAGCGAGACCACACGCCTCGAGGTCGACCGCGTGGATCGCCGCCATCGTGTCGACCAGCGACTCGCCGGCATGCCGCCGCGCCGTGAGGCTCAAGGCGGCTTCGGCGACGACGCGATCGCGGACGACGTGACCGTCGACGAAGCCCATCACGTAGAACGGAGCCTCGTTGATGCCATCGTCGCCGCACAGGCCGAGCGCCGGCGCGACCGGCACGACCGATCGCTGCAATCCGGCGATGATGCGGTGCTCGCGACTCATGTCATGAGCGCTCGCCAGTCGGTGCCCGAGCGGGGGTCGTCGCAAGACGTAGGCGGCGCCGTCGGAGCCCACCACTCGGTACGTCAGGTTCGAGTGGCCACCGGCGATGACCTCGAAGGTGAACGGGCCGCAGGCCCCGGTCACGTTGGCCTCGAGCCACTGTGTGACCCGTTCAACATGGATGCCCGGCACGTCGTTCATGCTGCCCGTACGGTATCCCGGTATCGTGCGGACATGGCCATCGATGTCACCGACGCAACATTCCAGAC
>JANPOJ010000293.1:0-1941 GCA_031427935.1 Ilumatobacteraceae bacterium
ATGACCTCGCCATCGATCCCGCGCTATGCAGTCGGCGTCTCGGCCGAGGTGATCAGCGACGCGCTGCGCGAGCACGGTGTCGTGATCATCGAGCGCCTGGCCGACAGTGCGTTGTGCGATCGAATGCGCAGCGAGTTGGAGCCATGGCTGGCAGAGACGCCGACCGGTGGCGACGAGTTCGCCGGTCACAACACGCGCCGCACCGGCGCGTTGTTGACTCGCTGTCCGTCGAGCGTTGCGATGGTTGCCCATCCACTGATCCTCGATGTCGTCGATCGCACGTTGTGGGCCAAGAAGACCACGTTCCAACTGCACCTGACCCAATCGATCGCGGTCGGCCCCGAGTCGCCGTCGCAGATGCTGCATCGAGATCACTGGTGCTTCGACTTCTTCCCGTTCCCACCGGAGGTCGATGTCGAGGTCAGCAGCATCTGGGCGCTCGACGACTTCACCGAGCACAACGGTGCAACGCGGGTCGTGCCCGACAGCCACCGTTCTCCACACGGCGCACGATTCGCCGACCACGAATCGATGCCGGCGGAGATGCCGCGTGGCTCGGTGGTGCTGTACCTGGGCTCGACGTTCCACGGTGCGGGTCCGAACCAGAGCGATGAAGTGCGAATCGGCATCAACGTCGACTACGTGCTCGGCTGGCTTCGCCAAGAGGAGAACCAGTACCTGTCGTACACCCTCGACGAGGTTCGCCAGTTCCCCGAGCGGGTGCAGCGACTGCTCGGCTACGAGGTCGGCGCATACGCGCTCGGCTACATCGACGGTGGTCGCAGCCCGATGGAGTTGCTCGACCCGAACCGGTCGTCGGCCACGCAGAGCTTTCAACCGGACTGAGCGCCTCAGATCGAGAACTCGACGAGCACCGGGAGGTGGTCGCTGAGCGCGTGCCAGCGTTCGCCACCGTCGGGCGTGAGTCGGGCGGTGACGGTCACCGTGTTGGGCACCAATACGTAGTCGAGTCGGTGCACGGGCGCGATCGAGGGGCTGGAGTTGTCGCCGCCCGGGTCGGCCATGCCAGCTGAGCCGAACTCGCGGAGCACCTCCACCTCGTCCAGGGCATTGAGGTCGCCGGCCACGACCGCGGGCCGGCGATCGCCGATCAGGGGGACTACCCGGTGCGCTTGGGCGATGCGCTGATCGGCATCGTGTGATGCAAGGTGGGTGTTGGCGACTCGCAGCGCCTCGTCGTCGGAGCGCGTCACGGTGGCCGCCATGGCAACGCGATGCTGATACGTCCACGTCGACACACCCGGCGAGATGGAAACGCTGACCAGTTCGCTGACCTCGTGCGGGGTCATGATCGCCAGGCCCTCGGCGCGCCACCACACGAGCGGCGAGTACGGGTAGTGCTTCCGGGTCCAGACGACCTTCCAACCAAGCCGACGTGCCAGGCCACGCGTCTGGCGACGCTGCACCTCCTGCAGCGCGACGACATCGGGTGCGTACCCGACGATCACCTCGGTGATGACGTCGAGATTTGGTTGATGAGACCCGAGAATGTTCCAGGTCAGCACGCGCCACGTCGTCATTGAGTCTCCAGTTTGGCCTGTGCGGTACCGTAGGCCGCCATGAATCGTCTCGCTGGAAAAGTGGCACTGATCACGGGTGCATCGTCGGGTTTGGGCCGCGTGGGGGCCGAGTTGTTCGCCGCTGAAGGCGCCCAGGTGGTGATCGCCGACCTCTCCGACGGCGACGACGCCGTCGAGGCGATTGCGGCCGCTGGGGGAGAAGCCACGTACGTCCGCTGCGATGTCACCGACGAGCAGTCCGTCGAGGCTGCCGTGCAGCACGCCGTCGAGACCTTCGGTGGTCTGCATGTGCTGTACAACAACGCTGGGGTGATGTTGGGCGACGACGACAACCCGGTCACCACGTCGATCGCCACGTATCAGAAGACGATGGACATCAACGTGCTGGGTGTGTTGCTGG
>JANPOJ010000294.1:0-2004 GCA_031427935.1 Ilumatobacteraceae bacterium
GGGGAGGAACCGAGATGAGTTCGTCCACATGCGTCCGTCGGGCATCTTCATGACGTTGGTCAGGTAGATGACGTCGCCTTTGGTCGTTGGGGTACCGTCCTGATACCTGGTGAAGTCCACAATGAACTCGCGGCGTTTGGCCGGCCACAGTTCGAAGGAGTCTCGTGGAATCGGGAACGGCAGCAAGCCACCATCGGAGGCGATCTGCGTGAACGTCATGCATTGCTCGCCATCGGGGATGCGGTACTGACCCTGCAGTTCGTTGCCCGTGAAGCCCAGCGACACGGCCGACTTCGGGCCCTGCGTCGAGCTCATCAGCTTGAACTCGTAGATGCGGGCGATCGACGCATCGAGGAAGCGGAAGCGGTACTTGCGCCGCTTGACCTCGAGCGCGGGATAGGCCGTGCCGTTGACCGTGAAGATGTCGCCGACGAACCCATGGTTCGGGAAGTGCTTGTAGAAGCTCTTACCCCACCACTCCGGGTGCTTGCGTGGATTCCCCGCCTCAGGGAACTCACCCAGACCGTCGTGCATGTCCTGGTGCACGGTGACGCCGTCGTCGAGCCGGCAGTCGTAGAACGCCAGCGGGATGTCGTACTTGACGTCGAACGAGCCGTCCGCGTTGTTGGTGCGCACACCGGGCAACCGCAGTCCCTGGCGCTCATCACCCATGTCCATGCCGTTCTTCGGGTCGTAGATCGGGTACAGCCCGACCATGCCCTTGTAGACGTTCGAGCCGGTGTGATCCATGCGGTGATCGTGGAACCAGAAGAAGCTCTGCTTCTCACGGTCGTCGCCACCTGCCGGCCAGTTCAGGTACATGTTGTCGACCCACATCTGCGGCGCGTAGCCGTGGCCCTGTGGCCCCTTGGTCATGGTGTAGTGCGGGTTGCCGTCGCTCTCCGGCGCGGTGTGGCCGTTGTGCAAGTGGGTCAGGAACGACCAGTCCGGCGCACCGAAGTCCTGACGGTCGAGGTTCAGCGGGTTCTGGTCGAGTTGGTTCTCGAAGCGCACCAGGCACGGCCTGCCGTACTCGGCGTTGATCATCGGCCCGGGGAACGTGCCGTTGAAGCCGTAGATCGTGCTCGCCGGCAGCGTCCGCACCGTGCCCGCTCGGAAGGTCTTGCCGGTCGAGTCGAACGACGCTGCCGGCTTGCCGAACTGGTCGATCGGCAGCACCTGCGAGGAGGTGAACGCATGCTGGTTGACCTGCACCTTGATGTGGTACACGACGGGGTCGACCGGTGTGTTGCCGGGCGGCGTCCAGATCTGGTGTCGCTCGCTGTTGTTCCCTGAGAGCGAGTTCTGCTGCCCGTCTCCGGGCCCGGGGGGCTTGGCCCACCCGCTGAACTCCGACTTCGGCACCGGCGCCAGCGCCTTCGGCACCGGCAGCTCGTCACGGAATGGCGTGAGGATCAGTGGGCTCGTGGGGAAGGCCTCGGTGTAGATCGCGTTGGCAAACGCGATCGACGCTGCGTCGAACAGACCGTCGGGCGTCCACAGTCCGCGCCGTTTCAGGTCCGGCACGATCAGCGATCCCGCCGTGCCCACTGCAAGCGCGGCAGAACCCACCGCACCGATCTTCAAGAAGGCTCTGCGGTGAACCCGTTGAGGTTCGTGCGCGTCTGAAGCAGCGTCAATTCCGTCCATGTTGTCGTCCCTCATTCCGTCCCGGGTGCGGCCCCGTCCATGACGCCGTACTCCACTTGCGATCGTAAAAATCGAAATCGTCGCGGACAAGGGCATTAGGGTCCCGGTTCAGACAGGACCTTGGTCCCTGCGTCAGTTCGACGAGCGCGCAACCGAACGCCGAGCGTGGTTACCTCCGCAGCCGCTGACGCGGCCGAACTCAGCCGGTGATGAATTCGGCAGCAAGGTGAGATACATGGGTGCATCCGAGCGCCGGAAGGGCGCCGCCCGAGACCGGCATCGATGCGATCGGTCGAACCGGACAGCTCCGGAAGACTACGTAGCGAAAAGGGGCTGCCCAGTTCGTCGCTACCT
>JANPOJ010000295.1:0-3067 GCA_031427935.1 Ilumatobacteraceae bacterium
GAGTGGGAGCGCGGCGAGCAGCCGCCCGGCAAGGTGCTCGCCAATCTGAAGACTGCTGGTATGGCGATCGTGCTCGCCCAGCTCGTCGAGAGCGGCTGGAATCCCACTGCGTAGTTCGCAATGGCGTGACGGCGGCGATCAGCGCATCCCCCGACCGCGGGGTTGGGCATACGGCGCCGAGGCCCCGTGGAACGATCGAGCCCGCCGATTGTCGGCGGCCGACGTGGTGGCTGCGGTTGCCGCCCGCCCGAATGCCGACGACACGCCTCCGATCGACACGCTCCGGGCGTCGGCAGTGTTGGTGGCGCTGACCGATGGCGTCGACGGTGCCGAGGTGCTGCTGACCCGTCGTTCGGTGGCGCTCACCAGCCACCGTGGCGAGATCAGCTTTCCAGGCGGTCGGGTCGACGGTGGTGAGACGTTCGAGGCTGCCGCACTGCGTGAAGCACACGAGGAGGTGGCCCTCGATCCGTCGGCGGTACAGCTCGGCGGTCGGCTCGACCCGATCTCGACGATGGTCAGCCGCAGCTTCATCGTGCCGGTGGTCGGCACCGTCGATCATCAGCCGGTGCTGCACCCGGCAGCCGACGAGGTCGAGCGCATCATGTGGGTTCCACTCGTCGAACTGACCAGGCTCGACACGTTCCGTGAGGAGATCTGGGACTTCGCGGGAGAACGGCGCCCGATCTTCTTCTTCGAGCTCGACGACGAAACCATCTGGGGGGCGACGGCGCGACTGCTGCACCAGCTGTTGCGAGTGGCCCTGGGCGTCGACGGCCCAGAGCCACGCGCGTTGTGAGCTGAAGTTCTTATGGCCCGCCGGCGACGCGTACGGCCGTGTAGAACGCCCGTGCCCAGGCCAGACACGTCGGCTCGTCGTACCAGGGTCGTGACCAGCAGTGTCGCTTCATGTCGGCCAGGAACAGCCGGTCGACACGCTTGCGGGTGCTGCCCGTCCAATGCCCCGACTCGTAGCGATCGTCGAGGAGCTGGAGGTTGCGGTATCCGAAGTCGTGACGACGGCAGGCATTGGTGAAGTTGAACGAGCGGCCGGTGTTGCCGACCAGTGGCGCCGAACAGAAGTCGGTCGACCAGTCGTACCAGTCATCACTGTCGACCGCGGCGACGAACGAGGTGATGGGCGTGGAGTAGAGCATTCGCTCGACGAAGGCCTGATCGGCCGATGCGGAATGGAGGGGACCGGCCTCAGCCGGTGATGCGACGGTCAGCACACTCGTGACCGCGATGAACACGTGGAGAAGTCGTCTCATCGGTGCTCCTCGGTTTGTCATGTCCAAGGTGGGACTCGGCGGAGTCAACCATCGGGCGGCGGGCGGTGCAACCCTTCGCCAGGATTTCGCGTTGATTAGACCAGTTGCTGCAGCAACTGCCACCCGGCACGCACGTGGCGTTCCTGCGTGGCGCGGGCGCCGATCGAGAACCGCACGACCGAGCGGCCGTCGAGGACCGTGCGCGTGAACAGCACCGTCCCGGTCGCGTTGGCCTGCTCGATCAGCCGGTCGGTCGCCGCGTCGCCCTCTCGCACAGCCAGGCACAGGAGGTTCAGTCGGTGGGGGGCGACGATCTCGAAGCGGTCGTCGGCGCCGACCAACTCAGCCAGCAACTTCGTCAGCCGGACATGCTCGGTGATCATCTCCTGCACTGCCTCGACACCGTCGATCCGGAGGTGGAACCACAGCTTCAACGAACGGAACCGGCGTCCGAGCGGGATCTGCCAATCGCGATAGTCGATCACCGCGCCGCTCTCGGCCGCCTGCGATCGCAGGTACTCGGGCAGGATGCTCAACGCCCCGAGCAGGGCCGTGCGATCCGCGGTCCAGAAGAGGTCGCAGTCGAAGTTGATCCCCATCCACTTGTGCGGATTGGTGCAGTAGCTGTCGACGTGCTCGATGCCGGCATTGACCCATCGGTATTCCGGCACCAACGCAGCGATGCCGCTCATGGCGCCATCGACATGGAGCCACATGCCCTCGCGGTGGGCGATCTCGGCAATGTCGGGGGTGGGGTCGAACGCCAAGGAGCTCGTCGTGCCGTGTGTCGAGCAGACCCAGAACGGGATCAGCCCGGCGGCGCGGTCTGCAGCGATCATCTCGGCCAGCGCCTGGGGCCGCATCGCGAACGTCTCGTCGTGGGGGACCACTCGCAGCCGCTCGGTCCCGACGCCCGCGATGCGTAGGCCCTTCTCGATGCTGGAGTGCGCCTGCGACGTTGCATAGGCCACGAGCCGAGCGGTGTCGCCGTCGCGGTTGACGGCGCCCTCGGTGATGCGCCATCGCGCTGCCAGGATCGAGGCCAAGGTCGCTTCGCTGGCGGATCCGTGGATCACGCCGCCACCGGTGGCGCTGGTCGAGTGGAACGACTGCGGCAAGCCGAGCAGTTCTTGCATCCAATCGACCATCAACGTCTCGACTTCGGTGCATGCCGGGCTCGTGACCCAGCTCATGCCCTGCACCCCGAGACCGGCGGTCAGGAGGTCGCCGAGGATCGACGGATACGAGGTGTTGGCGGGAAAGTAGGCGAAGAAGTTGGGGTGCAACCAGTGGGTCAGGCCTGGCACGATGACGCGGTCCGTGTCGGCCATCACCGCATCGAAACCGTCGGGCGTCGAGGGCGGGTGCTCGGCGAGCCCGGCACGCACCTCGCCCGGCTGCACCAGCGAGGTGACGCGCTGTTCCTCGATGTTCTCGACGTAGTCGGCGATCCAGTCGATCAGCTGGTACCCGCGCTTCTTGAAATCCTCCGGTGTCACCCGGCCACCGTACCGCTCGCCCGTCGCCGCGGAACGACGGCGGTCTCGCCCGGGGTCGGGCGCGATTCCGGTACTGACGGTTCCGCGTTCGCGCCCGTTGCCGCGACTCGGGTGCGGTGTGAGCACCACCGGTACCGATTTAGCGCCCACGGGCTCCGCAGGTAGGAGCTTCAGCCGTCTCGCTGTGCGGGGCCGCCGCTGGTCAGGGAATCGCGGGCCTTCACACCTCGGGCGATCCGCCAGCCGATGAAGGTCAGCCCGGCAGCCAGGGCGAGGAAGACCAGGTAGGTGTGGCCG
>JANPOJ010000296.1:0-2225 GCA_031427935.1 Ilumatobacteraceae bacterium
CACGCGTGGGTGAAATCGGGAATGCGCAGGTGCGACACCGAGAAACCGCACAAGCCGGCCTTCGGCTTGGCCCCGCGCCCGGTCGCGCCTTCGTCGCGAATCTCGCCGCCTGAGCCGGTCGCCGCGCCAGGAAACGGCGCAATCGCGGTCGGATGTGAGGTACGCAAGCACCTGAGTCGCACCTACCGACGTGACCACGCCGATCGGCGCGCCGTCTTGCGACACGACCGCACCGGGCGTATCGCCCTCCCGCTTCGGCAGCACCGCGAGGTGCCGTGGCGCGGTGGACCCCCGGCTGTCCATCCGCTCGACCAGTTCCTGACCCGGGTAGCAGCCCCTGGTGAAGCTGATGGCGACATCGTCGAGGCCCACTTCGGCCGGAATGGTCTCGCCGGGAACGATCTCGGCACCCATCAGCGGCCAACCGGCGGCGATGCGCGCGTCGTCATCGACGGCGGCAGAGCCGGCCGCTTCGGCCTCGGCCACAACCGTCGCCTTGACGCGGATCTTGAATCGATTGAGTCGCGCTTCGAGCACTGTCCCGAATCCGGGATCAATGTCGAGCCGGAACGTCTCGTCGCCGACCATCGTCACCCGAGCCAGCACGTCGACGCGGCCCGTCGGCTGCAGGAAGAACGTCCATCGTGTGTCGCCGGTGACCATCCCGCGCAGATCCTGCGAGGCCTGCGATTGCAGGTACGTCGCCGCGTCGGGACCGTCGATCACGACGACATCTCGTCGGTCCCCGAGCCAGATCGTGTCCATCGCACCAGTGTCGCAGCGGCGTCGACGGATGCCACACTGTGGGCATGGCAGATCTCGATCGCGTCGCCGCCCGCGTTTCCGACGGCCTCCGCAACACGCTGTCCCGCGTCAGCACGCTCGCACTCGGTGTCGCCGCCGTCGCGGCGATCATCGGCATCGCAACCTTCGCGGCCGGGCTGTGGATCTTCGACGGTTCGCGGGCGACGTGGGTGCTGATCGGCGGCGCGCTGTGCTTCGCCCCGACCGTCGCCGCGCTGATCGCTTGGTTCTTCGTACGAACCACCGTCAAGGTTGCGCCGGCGTTGCTCGGCGACGTTCGTTCGCTGCTCGGCGATTCGCACAGCAGCGCCAACGTGCTCATCAACTACGACACCGGCGAGCGCCTGACCAACACCGCCAAGTCGTTTGGGACATTGCGACTCGATCTGAAGGAGCGCCGCAAGCAACTGCCGGCGCTCTACGCAGGGATTCGGGCGATCTGCAGCGTTCCGGGGCTGGTGGCGATCGCCCTGCTGGGCACCCTCGCGGTCGGCGCGCTGGGCACCATCTTGCTGATCGGCGGCCTCATCGACTGAGTGCTGTGAGTCCGATCGCGCGTGAGGCGCGACACCCGGCTCACACCCCGACGCTCCACCAATCACTGTGAGTCAGGTCGCGCGGCGGGAGCGACACCCGGCTCACACCTGCGGGCGAACTAGGCGGGGGTGCCGACCGCGGTGCGCTGGGCCGTCATGCGGCGTGCCGCGGGCACCGCGGCCAACAATGCGGCGGCCTTGTTACGGCACTCCAGGTCCTCCGCGTCGGGAATCGAGTCGGCGACGATGCCGGCGCCGGCCTGGAACGAGGCGCCGTGGGCACCGACGAACATGGTGCGGATCGCGATGGCCGTATCGAGGTTGCCACTGAAGTCGACGTAGCCCACGACACCGGCGTAGGGCCCGCGCTTCACTGGCTCGAGCGCATCGATGATCTCCATCGCCCGTACTTTGGGGGCGCCACTGACGGTGCCGGCAGGCAGCGTGGCGCGCAGCACATCGATCGGTGTCTTGCCCTCGACCAGTTCGCCGCTGACTTGCGAGGTGAGGTGCATCACGTGGCTGTAGCGCTCCAACGTCATCAACTCGTCGACGCGTACCGTGCCGAACTTGGCAATCCTGCCCACGTCGTTGCGGGCGAGGTCGACGAGCATGATGTGCTCGGCTACCTCCTTGGGGTTCTCCTTCAACTCGCCGGCCATCCGTCGATCGTGGTCGTCGTCGCGACCGCGACGGCGGGTGCCGGCGATCGGGCGGCTGATGACCCTACGGCCGAGCACCTGCACCATCGGTTCGGGTGAACTGCCGACGATGGTGATGTCGGGATGCCGCAGGAAGTACATGTACGGGCTCGGGTTGACCTGGCGAAGCACGCGGTAGAAGTCGAACGGGTCGGCCTCGAGGTCGATGTCGTAGCGCTGCGAG
>JANPOJ010000297.1:0-2256 GCA_031427935.1 Ilumatobacteraceae bacterium
CGAGTTGGCCTCGACAGCTTCCTCACTCGCCCGGCGTCTGAAGGCGATCACCGATGTGCCGGTGTTGATCGGCGTCGGTGTGTCGAACGCCGCGCAGGCTCGCGAGGCCGTGCAGGTCGCCGACGGTGTCGTGATGGGCGCGTCCGTGATTCGGAGACTGCTCGACGATGGTCCTGACGCAGCGGGGGAGTACATCGCCGAGGTCCGCGCGGCGATCGATGCCTGACGGCTGCGAGCTGTGTGAAGCGGCTTGCCTGACGGAATGGTTCTACGAGGACGACATCTGCTGGATCGCCGAGTGCGAGCAGTGCTACGTCCCCATGGTCGTCTGGAAGCAGCACGATCCCGAGCCACCCGAGCAGGTGCGCGCCGACATGCTGCAACTGCTCGGCTCGGTCGTCGAGTCGGCTTATCGCTTCGAGGGCTACTACGTCGACGACAACATGCGCTCGATACCGGCCCACTATCACGCCCACGCCCGACCGCGCGGCGGATTTTTCGGCCACGGGCTTCGTCGACGGTAGCAAAACGCGAACAAACCGCATAGAGCGGTTTGTTCGCTACTTCTGTTGCCTCCGGGATTGTCTATTACCGGGGAGGATCCGGATCGAGAGAGATCAGGTCGGGAGGGTGATGGGACGACGCATCGGTGTCTTCCTTTGGCTTTCGTCGGCTGCGGCTCCGCCGAGTCGTGAGCAAGTTATCACAGTCCGTGACGACTATTGCAACTTGCTTGAGCAAGAGTTGCAAGAATCTTTACGGCACGGTCCGTGGCGGTTGGCGTCTCACCCCGATCGGTAGCATCAGGGCATGCTCACTGCCGGTCGACCAGCGCCCGAGTTCACCTTGACGAACCAGAAAGACGCTGAACAGAGCTTGGCCGCACTGCGTGGCCACCCGGTGTTGGTGTACTTCTACCCACGCGCTGACACGCCCGGCTGTACCCAGCAGGCATGCGGGTTGCGCGACATCGCCGAACAGGTCGGCGACACGGTGATCCTCGGCGTCAGCCCCGACAAGCCCGCCGCGTTGGCGCGATTTCGCGACAAGTACTCGCTCAACTTCGACCTGCTGTCCGACATCGATCACTCGGTCGCCGAGGCCTATGGCGTCTGGAAGGAAAAGAAGAACTACGGCAAGACCTACATGGGCATCGAGCGATCGGCGTTCTTGATCGGTGCCGATGGCTCGATCCGCAACGCCTGGTACAAGATCAGCCCGAAAGACACCCCCACCCGCCTGCTGGAAGCACTTGCCGAATGACGGCCATGCCGGCACCGGCCGACGTACTGCCACACCGTCCGCCGTTCTTGTTCGTCGATGCAGTCGTGGCCCTCGAACCGGGCATCAGCGCCGTGGGCAGGTGGCGGTTGACGGGTGATGAATGGTTTTTCGCGGGTCACTTCCCTGGTCGGCCCACCCTGCCAGGCGTGCTGATGTGCGAGGCGATCGCCCAGGTCGGAGCCATCGCCGTGCTGACCGACCCACGGTTCGCGGGAAAGCTGCCGTTGTTCGGCGGACTCGACAGTGCCCGCTTTCGCCGCCAAGTCGGACCAGGCGACACGCTCGAGCTCCATGTGGTCTTGGATCGCATGTCGGCCCGCGCCGGCAAGGGCCACGGCAAGGCGTCGTTGAACGGCGAGACCGCGTGCGAGTGTGCGTTGATGTTCGTGCTCGTCGACCGCTGATCACGCTGCCGCGAGCCAGAGCGGCGCGGCGACCAGGGTGCAGTGCTCGCAGGGCTTGCCGCGCTTGACGAGCTCTGCCGCGGCGATCAATCCATGACGGAACGCGACCTCTTCGACCACATCGGGGTCATCGCAGGGGCCGCCGAACCACTGGTCCACCACGTCGACCAGGCCAACGTGGTCACTGCAGTCGAGCTTGGTGTGCACGAGGTTCGGTCGATCGATGTCGAAGATCACGTATCGGCTCGGCCGGGTGGAGGGCCCGGTCAGAGAGAGAGTCGTCGGATGGGCATGGGCGGTGCGGTGTCTCATATGGCGATCATGACAAAGGGGTGTAACACAGAGAGATCAACCTCGGCTTGCGCTCGATCGCCGAAGGCGTGGAAACGGTCGATCAACTCGATCGCCCGCGCAAACTCGGCTGCGACCAGGGCCAGGGTTACCTGTTCGCCCGACGATTGCCTCCGAACGACCTGTCGACGGATCTGTTGAACCCTGCCTGGTGATCGTCGTGCGGCCCCCTCAGACGGGGCCGATGATGATGCTGCCGTTGTGCCCGCCGAAGCCG
>JANPOJ010000298.1:0-2298 GCA_031427935.1 Ilumatobacteraceae bacterium
GCCTCGACATGTCCGATGCCCAGCGACTCGCCGATTCGCTTCCACTCCACGAACTCGGCCGGCTCGACCCAACGGGCGACCGGGAGATGGTGGGTGGTCGGGCGCAGGTACTGGCCGATGGTCACGATGTCGACACCCGCACTGGCCAGGTCGGCCAGGCAGCCCACGATCTCCTCGTGCGTTTCTCCCATCCCCACGATCAGCCCCGACTTCGTCGTCAGCCCGGCCGCCTTGGCTCGCGACAGGACCGACAGGCTGCGTGCGTAGCCTGCCGACGGCCGCACAGCTCGTTGGAGGCGGGCGACGGTCTCGATGTTGTGGTTCAGCACATCGGGACGGACGTCGAACAACAGTGCAAGCGAGTCGGCGTCGCCCTTCGCGTCGGAGATCAACGTCTCGATACGGGTATCCGGGCAGCGGTCGCGGATGGCATCGACGCAGCGGGCGACGTGGGCCATCCCGCCGTCGGGTAGGTCGTCGCGCGCCACCATGGTCAGCACCACATGAGCCAGCCCCACGCTGGCCACCGCGTCAGCAACTCGAACAGGCTCGTCGTCGGCGGGCGGCAGCGGCTTGCTGGTGTCGACCAGGCAGAACCCGCAGGCCCGCGTGCACCGTTCACCGAGGACCATGAACGTGGCCGTGCCATCGGCCCAGCAGTCGCTGAGGTTCGGGCAGCCCGCTTCTTCGCATACCGTCACCAGACCGAGGTTCCGCACAGTCTTCTTCAGCGCAATCACCTCGGGCCCGTGCACCACCTTGGGCCGCAGCCAGTCGGGCTTGCGGGTCGAGATGGCCAAGCCGTCGACGACGCCAACCTGAGCCAGACGCCTGACGACTGCGCCGGGGCCTTCGCCGCGAGAGAAGGCGGACAGATCGTCGGGCCGGTGCTTCCAGGCGACGTCTTGTCGCTCCATCGACCCACCACCCCACACGTCGGCGGCATGGCGGGCCACGACCTCGGCAACGGCCTCGAGCGTGGTCTCGACGCCCTCTTCGGCGAGCGAGGTGACCGGCTTGTCGGGAATGCCGCAGGGCACGATGTAGTCGCGCATGTACTGCATGTCGGGCGACACGTTGAGCGCGAAGCCGTGCATCGTGCGACCGTGGGACAGCCGCACGCCGATGGCGCAGATCTTGCGCGGGTTCGGCCCGCTGACCCCCACCCAGACACCGGGGTACTCGTCGAGACAACCGGCATCGTCGACACCGAGCTCGGTGAGACTGGCGACGATCGCCCGTTGAATCGCACGCACGTGATCGGCTGCGCCCATGGCATTCGGCACGTTGACGATCGGGTAGCCGACGAGCTGCCCCGGGCCGTGATACGTCACATCGCCGCCGCGCTTCACCGAGACCAGCTCGGCACCGACCGACGCCGGATCGACCAACACGTTGATGGCGAGGTCGGCCCGCGGCCCGTGGGTGAAGACGTGGGGGTGTTCGAGCAACAGCAGATGGTCGTCGATGCCGTAGTGGAAGAGGGCCTGTTGCACCGCGAGCGCCTCGCGGTAGGGAACCCTGCCGAGCCAGCGAACCCGCAGTGTCATGTCACAACTCGGCGGACCAGTCGCGAGTTTCGAGTGCCTGCTTGATCTTGACCAGGAAGCCGGCGGCATACGCACCGTCGAACGCCCGATGGTCCCACGCCATCGCCAGGTTGCCGACGGGGTGGATGGCAATGCCCTCGCCACCGTCAGCGGCACGCACGACGACCGGCTTGCGCGTGATCGCATCGGTCGACAGGATCGCCACTTGCGGCTGGTTGATGATCGGCATGGTCAACACGCTGCCGGCCGAGCCGTTGTTGGAGATGGTGAACGTGCCACCGCTGATCTCATCGGGGCTCAGGTGTCGGCTGCGCGCCCGACCAGCAAGGTCGTTGATCTCGCGAGCGATCGCCCGAAGGCGCTTGGTCTCTGCGGCGCGGACCACGGGCACCAGCAATCCTTGGAAATCGAGATCGACCGCAATGCCGATGTCGATGAAGTTGTGCACGACGAGATCGTCGTCGGAGACACTGGCGTTGAGGTGTGGGAACTCCTCGAGTGCCTCGACCACAGCGCGGGTGATGAACGGCAGGTACGTGAGCCCGAAACCCTCGGTTGCCTTCCATTCGGCCTTGACCTGATTGCGGGTGATGTCGACGTTGGCGAAATCGACCTCGACCACGCTGAATGCATGCGGGCTGACGCCCTTGCTCATCACCATGTGACTGCCGGTGAGCTTGCGGATCTTCGACAACCTGACCGTGGAATCGCGCTCCCCGGGCGTGACGCTGGGCGCTGGCGCAACCGG